>JAAERL010001109.1 GCA_024230435.1 Desulfobacteraceae bacterium | reverse complement strand
GACGAAGGCCATGATATGTGGCCCTCGGTCCGTCCGTGGTTCGTGGCCGGTTGGCTTGCCGGCTGGCGCGCGGATGTCAGTAACGCGGGGTGCCGTCCTCCCAACCTTCATTCTTCGTTGGGAGGCGGCAACCATGCTCTTTGCTGTCGCAGGGGCTGGTGCTTTTAGGTAGTTTTTTAAGCTGTCCCTCTTCCCACCCTTTAACCAATGGGTGAAGTCTTCAGAGGGAGTTGGGTTCCAGCACTTGGTACTAGAACCCTGCATTTTGGCACCACACACAATCTTTATCTCTTGCTCTCCTTTCTGCCTTAGGGTGTAGTGGAGCTTTTCTAGTAGTTGCATCCAGCAAACGAGCATGGTGTGAGTCGATCAAGAACCTAGGTCCAGTCAGAGACTTGAGTCCTTATTAGTATCCTTACGTTTTGTTTGGCAATGGCGCCCCGGTGATTTTCGAGCGTCGCAAATTGCGGCACTTGTCGGGACTCCAACCCTAGACCTATTTGATTTTAGTTTTGTCGAATGCAGAAAAAATTTCTTCTATACTAGCAATAGTTACCAACGCGTCCACCTAGCAATAGTTACTGACGTGTCCACCCTAACCCCAACCCCCCCCCAAAGCCCTCACCCTAATTTTTGGAAAATTGTGATTAAAACCCTGGATCAGGGTTCGGTCCCTCATTTTGGAACAAAATTTTTTGGTAACACACGAAAAATTTTGTTGTAAAATTTGAAGAGAGATGGCATGGTCGGCGGATTAGCGGAGGCGAGGGTTGAAGTTCCGGTACGGGACCGGAACTTCCGACGCCCGAAAATCAGCGGGCGCTGGATTTCAAAAAGAGTGTTG
>JAAERL010001108.1 GCA_024230435.1 Desulfobacteraceae bacterium | reverse complement strand
TACCATCTTGTATGTCTTTTTTCCCGTCTTCTGCGTTATGCCAAAGCCCGAATACGTTAAGTATGCAAACTTTGGCACGCCTTGAATACGAAAAAAAATCCTGCTCAATCTGGTATATTCTTTTCCGCCAATCGCCTTAGCAAAAAACTTGAACATCAAGTGTTGCTAAGCCATAAATGAATTCTGCCTGATTATAATTGGGGGAGAGTCAGATAGTTACTAAAATTTGGTAAATTGAATAGTTCACAATAAGCTGAATACAGATGCTATCGATTCGTTACGAACGCGCCGAGTTCTATCATGACTATACACCAGCAAAATGATTTTCATTAAAAATTACTGTTAATACGGTAAAAACCATTACGATTTAAATTGAAATTGAAATTGCTCTTTATCTATTTTTGGTTAAGGCCAAAGACTATTCCTAACAGTTTTTCCCTTAAATTTTGTCCTTCTTATGTTCAATCATGAATTTTGGACAAAACTTGCATCTGCGTTTTAATGGCAATGTATTTTCTTCGGTTAATTATATTTTCAGGAAGTTGATGCGGCAATTTCGCTGCTTGTGTGCCGATACGAGGCGAGTAACCGTAAATTTCAAAAAAATCGGCATGGGCGCTGTCCATCAGTTTAAGGGTATCATTGAATTCAGAGAGCGTTTCACTTGGATAACCAACCATCAGCTGGGATCGGATAACTATATTCGGTGAAACTTGCTTAAAAGAGTTGGTAGCGGTTTTCCAATCTTCAGCGCAATAACGCCTGTGCATTATCTCTAGAATACGATCGTTGCCATGTTGAATTGCCGTTGTAATATGTGCGATCTTGTTTGTTTCAATAACCTCTAAAAACGATGTAAACTGACGAATTAAATATTGCGGATGAACATTGCGCAGTTTAAGCTTAAAGTTCCCGTCAAGGGAAATCAGCTCTTTGAGCATACATATTAAATCTACTCCTATATCTGCGCCATATGAACCTAGGTCGGTACCGACGAGCGCAAATTGTGCATAACCCTGATCAAGCCCTTTTTTCAATTCCTGTACGACTTTTTCAACCGGTTTGCTTTTTACCGCACCCCGTGAAAGTTTAACTGCACAATAGGCGCAGGTATTTTCGCAACCGGTAGATACTTTAATAAAGAATGTATTGGGTTGAACAAGGTCAAACCGATTCCAGTATTTCAGATATTTAGCCAAATGGAACTGATTCAGGATGGCGTATGGGTCAAAAAGGAACTTTTTTTTCCTCCGAAGTTTTTCTGTAAATGTTTCAGGAAATCGATCTAATGTTGTCAGGTAATTGGCTAATTTATCGCCGCTAAGCATTTGCAGACCTAATCGTTCAGAAATTTTCTGAATATTGTGTCCTTTGACAATTTCACCATGAAAAGTGTTATGGATGCTTTCTATGTTAATTTTCGGAAGACACCCGGTTACCAGTATTTTAGCATCCGAACGCTTTTTTCTGATTGCCTGGCGAATAATATTCAGCGATTTTTTTTCCGTGCCATTCAACAACCCGCATAAGTTCAAGATAATCACATCGGCTTGATCGGCCTGTTTGGATAGTCCCCAGCCATTATCAATAAAAAATTGTTCTATTTCAGCACAATCCAAACGATTTTCAGGACATCCATTGGTCGCAACAAGTACTTTTTTCATTTAACTAGGTTCCTTTTTTATTTTTTTAATGGTCGAAGCCTCATTGCACAGGCAGGAACTTAAATATTATTATTATTATTATTTAATATTGCAATTTTGGTATTTCCAAAGCTAAAATCTGTTTTGCGCTATTAAGGATTGTGTAAGCAAGCCTAATGCCAGAAAGGCCTAGATTGAGACATTATAGTGGAACATGCTATAACTTTAATGTCAATCAAAGAATAAAAATTATGGAACGCATTCAGACTGCACGCCAACAACATTTAATCATTTGATATTATAAATTTTTCAACCACAGAATGATCGATTGGGATATTTGCAAAAATACCAGCAACCGATCGAAAAGAACATTATGGTTTGTCGTATTGTGGCATAAACGCAAAAAAGGGCTAGCAAAAGCGAAAAAGGAAACTCATTGAGTTGAGCATATTTTACCCTTAAAGCAGATCTGCTGCATCAAAAAATTACAATTATGTCCAATTTTAGAAAAATGCTACTCGATGCATATTTCAAAGCCAGAGATGGAACCAATTTTCTTGCCTCTAATCAGTTCCTTTGTATTTGCCATTTGTTATAGTTATTTTAGCGTTTATGCTTAGAGGCGATTTGCAGTTAAATAATATACCATCTTGCATGTCTTTTTTTTGCGTCTTGTGTGTTAGCCAAAGGTGCGAATACGTTAAGTATGCAAACTCTGGCATGCCTTGAAGACGAAAAAAATCTAAGTTCAATTTGGTATCTGTTAAGATGCTAAATTTTTTCCGCCAATCGCCTTATCCCCTGAACGTTTCCAAATTATGTAAACAATCAACTAATTATAAATTCGAGATTAATTTGGGTCCAACTCCTGCCCGTAAGCAGTGGTTTCAGGGTGTATCGGTCAAGTAAAACAAAAAAGCATAGCAGTAATTTTTTTGATTCAGCGATGTCAGTGATAGTTTTTACCCTTTTAAACCTTAAACCTTGAAGATTTAATATTTTGATATTATTGCTGCTTAAACGAATATAGCTCCGCCTTTTAAGTTACACAGCCTTTCTATCACGCAACCGGTTACTACGAATGTGATCTATCCCAATGGCCCGAATTAATACAATTGCCCTATTCGTGTTTGGCAACTGTCACATATCCAAGGGCTATTCGAGTTGTTAACCGGCTTGCTGAATAACTTTTAGTTGTATGATGTCAAGGAATGGAACTGAGAAATGAAGCTATATTATTTATATTAAAAGTATAATAGCAAAACGAGTTCCGAAATTCCTCAATACATCATCCTCACAACGCAAGCCTAAACGGCTTCATATCAATCTTCCTTTGAGTTCCCGCAGTTGCTGCAACATTCTTGCCAAAAACTTAAATAAAGCAAAAAAGGCACAAATGCGATAGGTTATACTCGCTTATCAAAGGCTAACCGCTAGTTTAAGTTAAAAATTGTTTAAAAAAAGCATATTGACGCTTATCTTTTTTTAGACATTGCTAAAAATCCTCAATAGGAGAACATTTTATTAAAAATTCAGAAGGGATTTAAAACTTGTATAAAATCAATGGAATTTTTGGCCTCGCCCTCGCGCTTTTGCAGCCGATTTAATAATTCCCGAACAGGCTCTTAGGTGATGACCACAAAATAAAATCGAAAAGGAAAGAAGGCGGCGGCGCCGGTTCTTTTTAGGCGGTGTTTGACAGCTGTTTTAAGGAGTAGATGCCGATATGTCCTTTATTCGGTTTGGGTTTCTTTTCATTTTTAGACTGAAACAAATGCTTGAACCGCTGATAGTTTTTTCTGACAAATTACCAGCTTCCGATGACACCGTTGCCTTTCTAAGTTTATTAGCTAAAAATGCAGGTTATCCCCGGACCTGATCGGCTTCGCTCACAATGAGCGGTTTGCCTTCTCGTTCTATTCGGTTTCTGCATTTTTAAGGGTTTTAAAAGTTAAGCGTTATCAACCTATCCTAATTTGACCCAATTTGTGACATCTGGTCACAATAATGAAACCGGAACTATCCAATTTTTTTTTCTGAATTTTTTATCTCTCCGAAAAAACACGATTAACACCATAACTAAACGCATCGGAACAATTATTGCTGTCTTGTTTATAATTAGGTAAGATTGGAAATAAGCCTCAATTCCAATCTTATCAAGAAATGACTTGCCGGTTTTTTCTTTTGCACATTGAGTTGCCCCCCGGCCATAACTACTTGATTCAACCAGTAACCTACCCCGTGCCGGAGCAGTAGCCACTCCAGCATAAATTTAAAAAGGGAAGATAAAATGAAGATGAAATTGTTTAAACCTATTGGTAAAATTTTATTAACTGTTGTAGTCCTATTGTTGCCCTTACAGGCGGCGGCAGAACAATTCAACACCTATTTTGGCGATCTGCATACCCATACCGGCTTTTCAGACGGCAAAGAAGGAAGCTCACCGGCGGATGCGTTCGCTCAAGGTAAAAACTCAGGCGAGGCCGACTTTTTGGCTACAACGGATCATGCACAACAAATCGATTCCGGTGAGTGGGCCGATACCCAAGCAGCCGCAGATGATTATACTGATGCGAACTTTATCAGCATAGACGCTTATGAACACACTCGCTCCTGGGGGCATATGAATACTTTCAATTTGCCGGAATTGCCTCCAAGCAAAATGGATAAGCCGGAGTATTACGAGTGGATCAGCACCTATTCCGATTCAATCAGTCAATGGAATCACCCCACCTCGCCCAGCGACAACTTCGAAGATTTTTCGAATTACAGCCCGGAAGCTGACGCTGTGATTCATTTAATCGAAGTCATTAATGGCGGTAATAATTTCGAGAGCAGCTATATTTTAGCGTTGGACAAAGGTTGGCATGTAGGACCAGCCGGTAATTCGGATACGCATACCGACAACTGGATTACCGGCTATAAAGTGCGAACTGCGATTCAAGCCGGGAGTTTGTCCAGAGAGGATATCTTCGACGCAATAAGAAACCATAGGGTTTACGCCACAGAAGACGGTAATCTGCAAATTAAATTTGAAATGAACGGCCAGACGATAGGATCAAAACTGGCCATGCCGGATACTCGCGATGTTTTCATCAGCGTAGAAGATCCTGACAGCCACGATAAAAATGATATGATCACCACTCTGGAAATCATTTCCAATGGAGGCAATGTTGAGGAGACTTATAATGTCGATAGATACAGCGTGGAATGGAAAGTAAGTCTTCCTGAGTCCAGTGCGACCTATTATTGGCTCAAAGTAACCAATGCAGGCGGAGAAATTGCTTACACTGCGCCGATATGGATGGAAAATAGCGGCGAAGCCGATCCTGATCCCGAATTGTTTATGCGATATCAGGATTTTTAACCTGTTATCTGTCACCAAGATTTTTTACTGGTTTTCTCCCGGTCGATGGATCAGGCTGACATGAAGAGCCGTGTAGCGGGCCCTTACGCACGGTTTTGCTGGCGGACGCAGGTCTTAACAGACCGTTAGGTTATTGCATACTCCACTGCTTTTTTTGCGTGAATTGCTGTGGTATCTAAGACAGTTACGTCAGTGTCAGCTTGATTGACCAATATCCCAATTTCTGTGCAACCAAGTATTATTGCTTCAGCCCCTTGGGCTGATAAGGCATCTATGATGCGCAAATACTCTGCCTTTGAATAATCTTTAACTTTCCCCATGCAAAGTTCTTCATAAATTACTTTGTGAACAATTTGTCTATCATTTTTATTTGGCGTCAGCACCTGGAGGCCATATTTATCAGTAAGTCTTCCTTTGTAGAATTCTTGTTCCA
Source organism: Desulfobacteraceae bacterium (assembly GCA_024230435.1). GTDB lineage: Bacteria > Desulfobacterota > Desulfobacteria > Desulfobacterales > Desulfosarcinaceae > UBA2230. The sequence goes on along the minus strand of JAAERL010001108.1, from coordinate 4,160 downwards.
TCGTAAATGCCGTACCCAGCAACCCGACTGATTTAATATTTTCATTTACAATAATTTGTGCGGTTGCATCTGCAATGTGAAGCAAGGGAATTTGGATTGCCATTTCAATTTCCGGGGCAACCTTGTGCATGGTATTTGTGCAGATGAGCAAAAAATCAGCACCGGCAGTCTGAACATTTTTGGCTGCTTCAGATAGAATTTCTGCCGTCCCTTCCCAATCACCCGCATGTTGTAGCTTCTCGATTGGTTCAAAATTTACACTGTACATGGCAATTTTTGCTGAGTGTAAGCCACCAAGGGCATTTTTGATGCCCTCGTTAATTGCCCGATAGTAAACGAGAGTGCTTTTCCAACTCATACCACCTAGTAGACCAATTGTTTTCATAAGTCTTTCTCCTTCATTTTTGCAACATAACGATATGCGTGACCGACTGGTAAAACTACAATATACATAAGTAGTATTCAGCAAAAGAACCGTCACCGAATATGTCATAAAGGATCAAATCTGTCCAAATATTTTTTTGCTCGGCTTAGAAGCTATACTAAATTAACAAGGCCGATTTATTTACCTTTGACAGGCGCGAATGAAACTTGTATATTCCAAATTAACGATATGAGAGGTGTTATGAGAGACTTTGTCAAGATTATGAAAGCCCTGTCTGATTCGAACCGGGTCAAGATGGTAAAAATTCTTCAGCACCGGGTGATGTGTGTGTGTGAGATTCAAGAATCGTTGGGCCTGGCTCAGTCGACAGTCAGCAAGCATCTTAAAATACTCGAAGAAGCAGGGCTGATCACTTTTCTCAAAGAAGGGCCGTGGGTGAATTACCGCATAGCTGACGGGTCTGCAAATCCTTATGTGGCTAATCTGTTGGGAAATTTGCGGTATTGGCTCGAAAATGATGCGGATGTGGCAGCTTTGGTGGCAAGACTGCCGGAGATCAATCGCGAAAGTATCTGTGGAAATTGAATTTTTTATCTATCATATCGTTATATGACGAAATCAGAATGGCACGATGGCCTATGGTACCACAGGCCGGAACGAAAGCCCGTCAACATAAGGAGCACATGTAATGAAAGCAGGTAACACGATGCGGCTAACCGGATACACCAAAACTCTATTTCGGCCCGAATGCAATCCCAGCTTCGAGTCTGTGCATTGTATTGCGCATTTGAACGAGGATGTGGGAGAGGTGTTGCCCTATCTGAATTCCGTTTTGGGCGGAACCTGTTATTTGAACGACCCGCCGGAGGTTATGTTTCATCATTACGGCAAGATCATCAAAGTAGGTGCGCAAGAGATTGCCGTCAATGCGTTGAATGACGAGCAAGAGGCTGATCGAATTTTGGAATGGCTGAAAGACGAAATCAATCAGGCCTGGGAAAATCGTGACTCGATCACACCTTGCTATACTGGCAAGGCAAAGCCGAAGCTGATGGACATTTTGCTGTTGTTGCCCAAGACGAATTGTAAAAAATGCGGGCAGCCTGCCTGCATGGCCTTTGCAGCCCAGTTGATGGAAGGTGGCCGCGGTGTGGAGCACTGCCCCGAGTTAGATGAAGAAAATCGAACGAAATTGTCCGGATATCTGGCCGGATTCGTATTCGATTAGCCCGGAAGTGGAGTGTTCTGAAAGAGAAAACTGAAAATCCGTTTAATTGCGCTGGTAACTCCCGTGAAAGTTAGATGGCCATGTGGCGGGCCAATTGCTTTAAAACCGGAGATCGAGCGCGTAAATCATTAGCAGAGGGACAATGAGCGATTCGACCATCAAACAACTGAGCTTTTTAGACCGTTTTCTTACACTTTGGATTTTTCTTGCGATGTTTGCCGGTGTTGGAGGTGGTTATCTGTTTCCGGAAATCAAAGATTTCATTAACCGGTTTTCTGTAGGCACGACCAACATCCCCATCGCAGTGGGTTTGATTCTGATGATGTACCCCCCTCTGGCCAAGGTGAAGTATGAAAAGCTGGGGTTCGTATTCCGGGACGTCAAGGTGCTGGCGCTTTCACTGGTTCAAAACTGGATCATCGGCCCGATTCTGATGTTTGTGTTAGCCATAGTTTTTCTATCTGGGCGCCAGGAATACATGGTGGGGCTAATTCTTATCGGCTTGGCGCGATGTATCGCCATGGTGATCGTCTGGAATGATTTGGCTAGCGGCGACCGGGAATATTGCGCCGGTCTGGTGGCCTTTAACTCGATCTTTCAGGTGTTCTTTTTTTCGGTTTACGCATATATTTTCATTACAGTGCTGCCTCGATGGATAGGCTTGCAGGCAATGGTGGTGGATATTTCCATCGGCCAGATCGCTGAAAGCGTTTTTATCTACCTGGGTATTCCTTTTATCGGCGGTGTTGTGTCGCGGATCATAGGACTAAAGACCTTGGGCGTTGAACGTTATGAAAACAATTTTATCCCCAAGATAAGTCCCATTACTCTGATTGCGCTGTTGTTTACTATCGTTGTGATGTTTTCTCTCAAAGGCGAGTATATCGTTCAATTGCCGATGGATGTAGTGCGCGTGGCTATTCCCTTGTGTATCTACTTTATAATTATGTTTTTCGTTTCCTTCTGGTTGTCTATAAAGGCCCAGGCGACTTACGAGCAGGCCACAACATTGTCCTTTACGGCCGCATCCAATAATTTCGAGCTGGCCATCGCCGTGGCCGTGGCTGTATTCGGCCTGGATTCGGGTCAAGCCTTCGCAGCCGTGATAGGCCCCCTTGTAGAAGTGCCTGTGCTAATTTCACTGGTCAATGTTGCCATGTGGTTTAAACACAAATATTTTCCCTATGCTGTGCAAACCCCCACCGGTGTGTGTCATGTGACAAGCAAACCATGAAAGCGCAAAAAGCTCCATCGATTGAGATCATTAGCAGCTCAAAAGATTAAACCTCATTTTAAATAACTCCGAAGCCCAGCGCAAAGGCGATACCCAGCAAAAGTACTCCTGTCAGGGTCTGAACCATTTTCATAGTGATTTTGTGCAGGAGTTGTTTTCCTATGATCACCCCCATGAAAGCAAAAAAAATGCCTGTTAGAATCAGTGGCCATTGCTCCTGATCAATGGGGTGTTTGCCGGTTTCTGCCAGTAAAAACAGTCCAGTATAGGTCACGATTCTCGCCAGGTCCACCAAGAAACCGATGAAGGCGTTTGTTCCCACAAAAGCCTCTGTTGAAATGCCTGTTTTTGTAAGGAACGCCGAACGAAGCGCCCCCTGGTGTCCGGAAAAGCCTCCAAAGAAACCGGAAAGAATACCGCCCGGCAAAAGGTATTTCCGGTCAAATGTGAGCTCCCTTAAACCGGGCAAAAGCTCGAACAGGGCGAAAACGAACATCAGCGTTCCTATTGTAAGTTTGATGGGGGTGATTACCGCCGTTCGCGATCCGACGAATATCTGAAGATTTCGTCAAAGTGGGATACATATCCAAGAGCTGCGGCACCGGCAAAAGCAGCGATAATGGCGGGAACTCCGAAGCGAAGCACCAAAGTCTTGTCCGCTTGTTTTCCAGCCACCCCGATTTTAAAAATGTTATTCGCACAATGGACGATTGCTGTAACTGCAACAGCAACTTCGACCGTAAAAAACAATGCGAAAACCGGCAGTAGAAGCGTACCCAGACCAAAGCCCGAAAAAAACGTAAGGCCTGAGGCAAAAAACGCAGCCAAGGCGATTATGACAAATTCCATAGGGTACCCCACCAAACTGGCTTCAATAAGTAATGTCCATCCATAAGGCGATTTATGTTAAATAATATACCATATTGTTTGACTGCAAATCGTCCAAAATTAAGTATCGCCTAAGTACGGCAAGATAAATTGCTCAAACTCATTTCCGTTGAGTTGAACCGGAATTTTTGTATTCACTGGCTTTGCGGCAAACTGTGTCATCGGAGCATCCTCTTTCACCGGTTCATTTTACGAACCGCAAAAAATATATTTGCCATATTTTATAGATAATACGCCGGATGAAAAAACTTGCAACCAGTTAATCAAATAAAAAAAGTCACTCCTTTTCCGGGGCAATGCTTTTTATGTGTTTTACATAAAGGACTTTCTTGAACAAAAAATAAGCGGCGCATTCTCCATCCTCTAAGCGTAGCGTAGGGTGGCCCCTGTGTCAGGATGGATGCCGCTATTCTGGTTTTCGATAT
>JAAERL010001107.1 GCA_024230435.1 Desulfobacteraceae bacterium | reverse complement strand
TTTAATCCAAGGTAAATTGTCCTATGTTTTACATCTTGCTTTCCATTTTCCATTCCATTTTTCAGTTTTACCTGTGCCCACCTATCGGGCGACCACCTTACCCGCTCGGCACCCTTGACCCCGAAAGGACCCGCGATGTAACGCCTGCCAAACCCCTTGCCCTGACCATATGATTATTGGCCTGAATCTTTTGAAGGGGGGGCAAGGGGGGCAGGCGCAAAAAAAAGGCATCATGAATCGTTCTCTACAATGCCGAGCCTGAAGGTTTTACTATGTCAGCGAGTCCCACATCAGCGCCATTGACTCTTCCAAGCTTATTGCCGGCTACGCCATAGGCCGTGAAAAATCGTTTGATAATGCGTCTGCTGTGGCCTTTGAATCGTTCAAAGCTTTCGTACTGGTTCAATTTAATCTCAATCACCTGGCTTGCTAAAACGCCTTGGCGTAGAAGGTCTGATAAAACGGAGTTCTTGATCAACGGATGGATATCATGCATGCCAATGCTCCTTGTTGGTTTAAGATTGTAGGTTAGATTGAGCTCCGCGGAATCCACCTTGCTGTGAAGCTGTCAAAAATCCCATTCTATTTCTTCCTCGATGCACAGTTCCGCATATCGCGTCAATACCTCGGCCGGTTCTGTTCGCCAGCTTTCAACCTCCTGTTTTGATTGATCTAAAAGCCTCTGTCCAATCCCTGCTATGTCAGAACATTTGCTATCAGCGGGAAATAGTCCTTCGATAATCTCTATTGCTTCTTTTCTGTCCATTGTTTCCCCCTTTTTATCGACTTACAGCAATGGTGAAGGACTCTATCGACCTGGCCCTTGCCAATTAATTACCTCCAAAACCTTGCCCAGTTGCAGGGCATAGACTCTTTCGCCATCGTAAGTTATCTGATTCAAACCCAGGTATTCAACTTTCATGAAGGGACTCTGCGAAGAATACCCGTTGCGAAAATGAATCTCATCGTAGTGCCGGCCTTCCAGCCGCACTTTCCAGTACGCCTTAACGGTCCGGTACTCTAGCTTCTTGGCACCAATAGCAATTTGATCGAACCATTGCCGGTGGAGCGTTAAACGCAATATTTTTTTTGCCATTATTCTTCCCTCGATATTCTTGCGCTGTGGCAACCAGCGCAAAGAGCCTGCCAGTCGCTTGAATCACAAAAACGCCGCATGTTGTCTCTATGCGGCGTTTTGTGGGCTACGACCGTAGCAGGCACAACTCGATTATGACTTCGGCACCGGCAGCAGAACGGATACTGTGCAAGGAAACTATGTATTGCTGCCTGTCTTCGGTGGTCATAAATTCGCTTTTCGGTAATTTTATCCATCAATCAAGTTTTTCCACTACCCTGTTATAAAAAGGGTAAAACGCAAAGGCTAAAGCAGTGCCGATGAGCGATGTTATAATCCCTTCGCTGTAGGCATTTGGGTCAGCGTAAATGCTATAAATCTGGTTGTCGATCTGATCGTTGTTTTCATTGTGTAATTTCATGTTAACCCCCTGTAATCTTATAAAATTAATTATTTAAAGTTAGGGCGTACTTTACCTGTGCCAATTCTCCTTATGGTTTTTGGGTTTTGGTGTTTGCTGTGTTTATTGGTTTGCGGCGCTTGGGATCGCGCCGGTATGCCTTAGTTTAAAAAGAAGCAGTTCCCCCCCGTTTGTTATTAAAGAGACTTATAGAGCGATGCAAGTGCTTGAATAGCTTCATAAGTTTCTTTTTTTACTTTTTTTCGTTGCGTTGTGTTCAAAAGGTTATTTCTGGATGCAGAATCGGCCAACTCTGTAACTGCTTCTCCGGTTTCTTTGCTGATTTCTGCGATATGATTCAGCCAGTTTTTTTTATCGTCCTGGTTTGGAATAAAATCTGACATGGGAATTGAGATGATGTTTAGTGATTCGCCTAATTTATAAAAAGATCTGTGATCTCCGGTCTTGCGCAAGATTTTTACCCAGTCTAAAAAACCAAGTTTATGGGAGCGTTTTCCATCGCCGTTGACTACGTTGGGATTAAGCTCGGAATATAGTGTGGATTCAGCCTTGTCCAATTCTTCTGCGATTCCCCGCGTTCCATCGGGGCAGTGTGAAACGGTATCGCTAATTACTTCCATCAAAGTCATAGGCCTAGAATAATTCATGCGGTAATCCCTTTTTAATTTATCGTATATATTTGATTATAGCTGTGCTTAACTACGATCATATAAGGCCGTTGCTCATCTTTAACTTAAGGGTTCCGGGTATGAGCCTGGAACTTAAAAGACGGAGTTTTCCGTTGATGAACAACTTGTCGATATTGTAGTATTACTTTTTTTCGAAGGTGCCAGGCTGCTTCCCTGGTGCCTTCATTTTTTTTTTTGGATCAAATTTGGAACTGCTGAGGTGCTTCAACAATCCCCGGTAAAACTGATCGTCACATCAGAGCTTAGCCGGTTATTGTTAATAGCGGCCAAGATCGCCGCAGAAATTCATAAAATAAAAAAAATTCCCTATATATGGGAATTATTTGCACCTTTCAATTATCGCCATTTTTATCTGATCCGAGCTTCCAAACATCCAAAGTGATGCTGGAATTAAGGTTTTTTTCTCTAAGAACAATGAACGAACACGACCAGGACGTCTTGTTGTAGAAGCGTACTCGCATAAATGAGAGCGTCTGATCCCGGTGCGCTGTTCAATAATTTTCAATGTTCCTTTTGGGAGTCTCATAATTGAAATTCCTTTCTTATGGGAATACATAATTCTATATAACGTAAATTGTCAACAGAAAAATCCCTTTTGGCATCAATTGTATTTGATAGATACCTATGATAGGTAACTTTTTTATGAAACCTTCAGACTGCATAAGAGCGTATCTATCTGATTATTTAGAAAGAACGCATACAACTCAGATCAAGTTTTCTGAGCGTATAGGCATAGCCGCCTCAAAATTGAATGGATTTTTAAAGGGAAACATCAATTTTTCTGAGACTAAATTGGCGGGTATTGCAAAAGAGATAAATGTTGATTTAATGAAAATGGTGATGGAGGGGTACCATATTGCCCAAAATGGTGAAGATGCCATCGATTTTAGTCTCGGAAAACAAGTTGATCTCAAAACTATAAATGTCGATGAGTTTAGAAAACTTCGCGCCGGAACCAGTGCGAAAAGTCAAGGGTTGCTGTGGGCTTTGTTTAAGTCGATTGATGAAGACCAAAGACGGATAATCATGAACACTATGATGGGTATGTTTTATGACGGACATGAATAACGCACCCCCGGATGACAGCGCCAGGGGTGCATAAAGGTTAATTTATTTCATCCGATTCAGCCAATATTGATAGCTTTGGTTGGCCCACACCGATTTTAAAATGTCTTTCTGGCGTTTATCGTCAAGCAAGGAGTAAGCCTGATCCAACGGCATATTGCCTGTAGGCAGTTCTTTAATTTCCGCAAGCTTGATATAACCACGCAATGCTGAAATCCCAAAGCAAACCATAATGATACCAATCAATACCCACAACGATACCCGATCTGAAACGTTCGGGTAGAACACAAACAAAAACCCGAATAACAGCAGTAAATGAGGCAAGGTGTTAATTGACACTAGGTTTCGTTTGCGTGGAGCTGATATAGGCACCATATTCAAAGGGGATGTCCAGCGTATCATGCAAAACGTGGTTACAACTGAGCTAACTGCGTGCATCAAGGCAAACTCGTTGAGCAGGTCGGGGTAGTACATGCGTTTGCCAACTATTGATAGGCACAATAGCACCAGACCAGCGCACAATCCGCTGTGATAGAACCGTCTCGATGCGGAGATGCCTAACAGAGAAGCCGAAAAAAGCAAAGATAAAATAAGGGTGTAAAAAGAATCAAGGGGATTATATAGCTTTACACCCAAGTAATGGACATTTATCAAAAAATAAAACAGATAATAGCTGATGAAAGGCACTAAATTATCACCGATGGAAATTTGAATATTTCTTCGTAAAAACAAAATTACTAATATAAAAATAATGGAGCAATTGATTATATGAATATGTATCGGTACAAACCATCTAATAGACAGGTCAAAGAGTGTCAGTGCGTATGCTGCTTCGATATCAAGATTTTTTTTGCCGTATAATCGTAAGTACCTATAGCCTGTTACAATAAGGCCAATAGTAGTTGCCACAATAATATAAGCGTACGCTGCTTTTGTATGTCCCTGGGTCACTGCCCATACGACCGGCAATGAAGCAAGCAGCAGATAAATGCCATCGCGGATATAGATATTAAACAGCCAAGCCCTTACAACCATAAGCACACCTCTTAATTTTCGATGGATTCAAATTCTTTTAGCTGGCTCTGTGCCCACTCTAAATCAGAGCCATCAAAAAGTTTAAGGCGCTTGGCCAAAGCCACCGGCAAAGCTTTAAACGTGTTTGTTGCGCTGGTGCACAGATCATCGCCGGAATAGATTTCGCCTTTAGTGATAATCTCTTTGCCATCGGCCGGTCCTTGAATATAGCCTTTTGCAACGATTTCCCGATCTGCGGGTACCGGTTTTTCAAGATTGACGTTTACATTTACCGCAAGCGGGAGTTTGCGGGTAAACACAAACGCCGCCCAAAACTGAACTTCATCCAAAATTGCGATTGCAACACCACCATGGGCGATGTTTTTCCAGCCGCACAGGTGATCTTTTACCGATAATTTACTGTAAACGCTTTTCCCGTCCGTGTAGTAGGTCATCTGCAAACCGTGGGGATTATCAGGCCCGCAGCCGAATGATTTGCCATTGCCGACGAATTGAATTTTTGCCATTGAATCAAAATTTGGTTTAGTCATCGAATGAGTCTCCTAAGTTGATCGTTATCAAAAGTAAAACCCCGTTGCTCTCAGGAACGGGCGGTTAAAAAACACAGAATAAAACGTACGCATAGGAAATTCAGCAACTGTAGGAGGTCAGATCAATAAATGCAGTCTGGACCAAAATATTTGTAGAGGAAGAGCGCAATAACCACGCCCGGATTTGATACCAAACAAGGTAAGGTAAGTAAAGGATTAATTTTGTTACACTTTTTAAGTGCGATTGCCCGATTTTGCCCTAAAAAAAGCCTTTTTTTTTAGGGCAAAAACCTATGACGTTTTTTTAAAAATCCCCAGCTAATTTTTTTTTAATTTTGTAGATATAGTTGCGAACAGTTTTTTGTTTTAAATTTAAAGTCATGGCGATTTCCTTGCGGCTTTTATCTTTTAAAAACTCAATTAAAACAAGACGTTCAAGATTCGTAAATTCAGGTTTTAATTTTTCCGGCTTTATACTGCAAGCGTTAAAAACAGCACATATTCGGACACACATATAGGCAAATTTAGGCGCTGATTTTCCAACGTCTTGTCCCATAAAACGTCCCCAAAAATTCGCCTTTTTTTTAGGGAAACCCAAGGGTATTGGATAAAAACCACCTCCGACCGTAACTATCTCATTTTTATTGATTTTTAGCTTATGGGGAACAACGAACGGAATTTTCACGTTCACAGCAAGTTCCGGCAGCTTTTTTGATTGTTTATCCGGCAGGAAAGATTGAAAATTTCGATCAGTTATTTCGTAATCAGGCAGCTTTGAGATTAGACAAAACTGTTTGTTGCATTTTAAAATTTTAAATTTTCCGTCAACCCAAACTACGCCAGCCGATGATTCAGTAAACATCCAAGCTTGTGGATCCATTTTAATCCAGTCCAGTTCAATTGAAGTGTAATAAGCGCTTAACAACTCAGCAGTACTCAACGTAAACCGCCTGAAGCTATTTTATCTACGAAAAAAAATCAAGCAACGTAAACCGCCGCCAAATCAACGTCTATAAAATATTAAAAAAAAATTAATGATATCGTGCAAATAACAGTTGACGATAGGTACACATTTGTTTTACGTAACAGTTCGTCACATCAATGCTTAGCCTTTTCGGGAAACCCCGGAGGGGCTTTTTTTATGCGCCGCTTATCCCCTCCCGGACTCTCACTCTCACACCATATATATATAATAAGGAATCGGTTGAGATGTTTTCATGCGGAAAAATCTTTGAAGGGGATCAAACCACTGATATATTGACGCCAAGGGAAGCCGCCGAATTTTTAAAGCTAAGCCTGTCATGGGTTTACAAGAATAAAGAGCTATTAGGCGGAAGGAAGCTCAGAGGGTTGCTCCGATTTCCAGCAAAGGAGGACCTATATGAGCGTTTATTTCGAGCAAGACAGGGGATGGAAGTACGACTTCCAATTCAAAAAAAACAGATATCAAAGCAACTATTACAAGACCAAAACAGAGGCAAAAGAGGCAGAGGCAAAAAAAAGAAAGGAACTCAAGAGTCCGATCCTGATCCAAGAGACCCCAACAGACATGGCCTTCTTGTCGCTTGTCAATCATCGTCTTGATTATCTGAAGGCATACAGATCAGACAGCCACTATCGGGAAACGTTGTATTTAGCCATGCGCTGGGTCAAAGAATGGAATATTACGATGTGCAGCGAAATCAGCTCTGAAGATATCATGCAATTCGTACTCAAAAGGCGAAAGGTGTCAAACTATACAGCAAACAAGGAAATTCGTTACCTTCGAGCGACATTTAACTTTGGCATCAAAAAAAATTATATAAAGGTAAACCCTGTAGAAGGCTTTGAAATGTTACCAGTTGAAAAAAAGATCAAATACATTCCACCACAAAGGGACATCGACTTGGTGATTGAACATGCAACACCCGATGTACGGGATTACCTGATCGCAATCCGTGATACGTTGGCAAGGATGAGCGAAATAAACCGATTGACCTGGAATGATGTTAGCCTAACAGATATGACGGTTACACTGTATACCAGGAAAAAGAGGGGAGGGGACTTGACTCCAAGAAAAGTCCCGATGACCTCACGGTTGTATGACATCTTCAAGCAAAGATATAAGAATCGCAGAAAGGATATCCCTTGGGTGTTCTGGCATGAGTTTACATCAAGCAAGACAGGGGAAAAAAAGATCGGGCCATACACTGAGCGTAAAAAGATCATGCGCACTCTGTGTAAAAAAGCAGGTGTCAGGTATTTTCGGTTCCATGCGCTCAGGCATGCAAGTGCATCTGTGATGGACTCAAACAATGTTCCGATTGGATCAATTCAAAGAATCTTGGGGCACGAGAATCGAACAACGACAGAAATATATTTGCACAGTATCAGCGGTTCAGAACGTGAGGCTATTAAGGTGCTTGAGGCGGAATCTAAAAAATCCCTCTCAAAGTCCCTCTCAAAAAATCAAAAAGGGTTATAGCAAATTGCTATAACCCCTTGATTTTATTGGCGCGCCCGGCAGGATTCGAACCTGCGACCTACGGATTCGTAGTCCGGCACTCTATCCAGCTGAGCTACGGGCGCTAAACTGTTTAAAACAGGACGCTTTTTATGATATAAAAAAGCGATTGTCAATGGTTAGTTGATATTTTTATTGATTCTTTTTAAATTTTTTTTTATTCATGCCAGGTTTTATGGACACGGATCATTATAAATATATGCAGTTGGCCTTGGATGAGGCAAAAAAGGGGCGCTTAGAGGATGAAGTGCCCGTTGGAGCCGTATTGGTTGACGCTGAAGGTAAACTTTTGGCTAAAGGATATAATCAGACGATTAGTACCTGTGATCCTACCGCTCATGCTGAAATTGTAGTCTTGCGTAAGGCAGCGCAGATTTTGGGAAATTATCGATTGTTATCCACTACGCTGTATGTTACCGTCGAGCCCTGCGTCATGTGCATGGGTGCGATCATTCATGCAAGGATTGAACGAGTCGTATTTGGAGCCCCAGATCCAAAATGGGGTGCCGCTGGTTCTTTGTACGACTTTTCTATGAATAGACGATTTAATCATCACCCCGAGATTATATCCGGGGTTTGTTTTGAGCAATGCCGTACTTGTATGCGCGATTTTTTTCGTTCTAAACGGTAAACAAATAATTATTGAAGGAGTAATTCGTGGCAAACACTGTAATTGTCGGAACCCAATGGGGCGATGAAGGCAAGGGGAAAATTGTCGATCTCCTGGCTGAATATGCCGATATTGTAATCCGTTTCCAAGGTGGAAACAATGCCGGGCATACTATGGTTGTTCAAGGTGAGCAAATTATCAGTCATCTTGTGCCTTCCGGTATTCTGCAGAGAAAATGTTGTCTAATTGGTAATGGATTGGTTGTGGATCCCGATGTATTGCTTAATGAAATGGACTATCTTTCCGGAAAGGGTGTGGATTGTGGTCCTGAAAAATTGCTCATCAGTGAGCGTGCACAAGTGATTATGCCTTATCATAAGCAGATTGATCTCGGAAGAGAGGGCAAAAAGGGCAAGGATAAAATCGGCACTACCGGCCGCGGGATCGGTCCTGCCTATGAGGACAAGGCCACACGCCGGGGGATTCGGTTTGCAGATTTGATCGATCCTGATGAGTTTAGGGTGAAATTATCTTCTATCATTGAAGAAAAAAACTTTTACCTTGAAAAATTTCTTAATTGTCCTCCAGCTGATTTTGAAACTATCTATGGTCAATACTGCGCATTTGCCCAACGCCTTGCTCCTCATGTAACAAATATTTCGGTTTATTTGGAAAAGGCAATGCAAAAAGGCAATAAGGTGCTTTTCGAGGGAGCCCAGGGAACTCATCTGGATATTGACCACGGAACTTATCCTTTTGTGACATCATCAAATACGGTGGCGGGTAACGCTTGTTGCGGCGCGGGCGTAGGGCCCGGCAGTTTGAATTATATTATCGGAATTGTGAAAGCTTATACTACAAGGGTTGGAGCCGGACCATTTCCTTCTGAATCATCTGATGATACAGGAAATTATATTCAAGAGAAAGGCGCTGAATTCGGCGCTACCACCGGACGCCGTAGACGATGTGGCTGGCTCGATATCGTTTTGCTGAAAAATGCTGTTCGGTTAAACGGGTTAACCGGTCTGGCCGTTACTAAATTAGATGTTTTGGGTGGTTTGGATGAATTAAAGATCTGTTCGGCTTATCGGTTTAAAGGGCAGCTGATAAATTCGTTTGCCGCTAACTTGAAGCACCTGGCTGATTGTGAGCCGGTTTATGAAATTCTTCCGGGATGGCATGAAGATATATCAACTGTTCGAAGTTTTAATCAATTGCCTGAAAATGCACAAAAATATCTAAGGCGAGTTGAGGATCTGGTTCAAGTGCCTGTTCAGATTGTTTCAGTTGGTCCCGGAAGGGAGCAAACAATCGTTTTGGATAATCCATTTGAAAAAGATTGAACTTTTATCTTTGCAGGTGATGAAAATTGTTGACATTTTAATGGATGTGACTTAAAAAAGCGCCTGCAATCACAAACGGGACATGGCTCAGTCTGGTAGAGCACAGCGTTCGGGACGCTGGGGTCGCAGGTTCAAATCCTGCTGTCCCGACCAATCAAGCAATAAAGTAGGTTACAGTTTTTTCTGTAACCTTTTTATTAAAAAATAGAAAGCTTGGTCCATTGGGCCTGGTCAGAGCCAGCAGGCTCTGCCATGTAAATCGATAGGATTCCTCAGCTCACGGTTAATCCCCCTCTGGGGTAGCGAGCCAAAAGCCTGGTCCTCTGGGCCAGGTTTCTTTACTTTTAGCAGCCCGATAATCATTGCCCAGGCATCTTTTTTTAGTTTAGGTAAGCATAATTGCAGATTGAATGTATAAAAAAGTGCAATTTAAATGGTTTAGCAATGATTTTTTGTTTTTAAAATACTGTTAAAAATAATAAAAAAAAAGACAAAATTTAACTATAAAGCTCTTATTTTCTTGACAATCTGTACTATCCGCATTAAACATTGAAAAAAATCAGGCAAAAACCCGCTCAAGTTTTTGGGATAAAAGCCGATTTTTTTTTTGCTGCATTAAAATAGTATTTTATGAAGCTCACATAGAGAAAAAAGTGAAGGGCTATCATGCTATCTTATGCTGGTATTAAGGAATGGGACAGGGGATAATTGGCCCCCGAATCTATTTTCAGATTAAAGTGTATTAATTTAACCGGGAAAATAGACCGCTTACTTAACTCGAAAAAGGAGTAGTCTGATTATGACTTTAACCAAAGCACAAATCGTTGATCTTGTTCACGAAAAATTACCATTTGCCAAAAACAAAAGTACTGAGGTAATAGAAAATTTAATTGAAATTATTAAAAAAACCCTCGAGAATGATGAAGATGTATTGATCAGTGGTTTTGGAAAATTTTGTGTAAAGAAAAAACGTGAACGCAGGGGACGAAATCCGGCCACTGGTGACGATTTAATGCTCTCCCAGCGAAAGGTCGTTACATTTAAATGTTCGGGAAAGCTTAGAGAAAAGATCAACTCATCAATATGATAAAAAACAGGTTCTTTTACTAAGCCAATACCGTGTTTAAAGAGCCCTCATCCGCAGAGCACTTTAATTGCCAATTGGGATGATGATGCAATTTTTTATTTTTTGTTGCCTGATTTTTCTTTATCAATGTCGGGCGGGGGCTACCTGATTTGCAGAGGGGAAATAACCCTCATGTTAGGCGAGTTATGCCTAAGGATTATACAATTTTGTTTGCCTTTTTTTCCGTCTCCTTACGTTGTGCCAAAGCTGCGAATACGTTAATCACCCACACTTTGGAGCGCTTTGAAGACGAAAAAAAATCCAAACGCAATATGGTATCTGTTAAAATGCTATATTTTTTCTGCCATTCGCCTTAAAAATATCAAACTTTTAAAAGCAAAAAATGGTTGCGGGTTATTTCATTTTTGTTTTTTCCTTACTTATCCGAGAATATCCATTAATGATCCAAGCATTTGATCGGACGTGCGCAATGCTTTTGCATTAGCACTGTGAGCAGATTTTGTTGGGATCATTTCGGTCAATTCTTCTGTCAGATCAACATTTGATGACTCTGTTTCAGCAATTTTGCCATCGCGTATGGTTTGCCTGGTAACTCCGGGAGTATTAATCTTCTGAGCGGATACAGTAACTCCCCCCTGGGAGCCCTCTTGCATCACCGCCCGGCTTTTTTTAAATTCGTTCGTATTGACATTGGCGATATTGTTGGAGGTTATGTCCATTTTCTTTTGAAATGCCTTCAGACCCATCAATGAGCTACCTATCGGATTAATCATAAACACCCCCGGTGAATGTGAACGTTTGTTTCCCGCAACTATGACAACAAGAAACGTGCCATTCATACAATTTAAAAAAATTGATAAATTCAATTGGATAAAATTTATTGAAACCGTTGTTTAGTTGCATACTGCTAAATTTTGCAGTTGTTTTTTTGCAAAATGCAAATACTATTCAGGAATAAAGACAATCCAGACGCCTTGATGTGCATCTTACAAGACTCTAAAAGCACAGTAGCAGTTCATTGAACCTTAAAAACAACTATGGTGATTGGCGGCAAAGGAATATAGCATTTTAACAGATACCATATTGCGCTTAGATTTTTTTTTCGTCTTCAAGCTTTGCCAAGGTTTGCGTACTTGACGTGTTCGCAGCTTTATCACAACTTAATCAGACGCAAAAAAAAGACAAACAAGGTGTTACACTTTTAGGCAAAAATCGCCTTGACATATCGGAAAAACAGGCCGTTTAGCCAATGGGCGCCGGCCGGTCAGGTATCTTTTTCCAGGGCATGCATCTTGCTGTGATGCTATCAGGTAAGTTGGAAATATCAACGAAATTTAGATTTTACGCCATTGCCCTGAAAGTTTTATGCAGTTCATGGCTTTTGGGATTAATGATCATCGTATTCACATAAAATGAAAAGTGATATTAGGAAACGTTTGGCCAAGAATAAAATCCATGCTGATTTTCTTTTAATTTGGCGGCCCGGATCGGTATGTTTTGGTATTTTCCTGGCAGTGTTTTTATGCAACGTGTTGGGTTTTTTCAATGGCTTTGAGAATCGCACATTTGATTTGCGGACGCAAATATGGAGACATAACAAGCAACTTTCTGAGAAAATCGTTTTGGTATTGGTTGATGAGGTTTCCCTGGCAGCCATGGAACCACTGACCGGCCGCTGGCCATGGCGCCGGGATGTTCACGCGGGGCTTATTGAATTTTTATCGGTTTGCGGCGCCAGAGCCGTTGTTTTTGATGTTTTGTTTCCAGAGCGCAGCAGTAGTTTCTCTTATGGGTTTGCCGAACCGGATTTAAAACTCCAATCAGCGACAAAAGAAGCTGGAAACGTTATTCATGCCTGCCAGCTTGTGCAGGATGAAATCTATTCGGTAACTGATTCAAAAGTCAAAATTGGCGCCACTTGTACTGCAAACAGCATCAGTTCCTATCATGGCGATCTTAGCTGGTTTCAAAATGATTATGATACAATTTATTGGCCATACGGCCAATTGGCAAAGGTATCTGCCGGTGTCGGGGTAACCACTTTTGCCCCTGATAAAGACGGCGCATATCGCCGCGCCGAACTTCTTTTTAAATTCCAGAACGCCGTTTTTCCAGGTTTGTCCATTTTGCCGCTTGACTCGCGTAATGAAGGTATCGGATTTACAGGCGGCAAAAAAGGTCTGACAATTTTTCTCGATGCTGCGAAATACAACGTTCCTTTGGATAACAATTTGAAATATATTGTAAATCCATATGGAAAATATAATGCTTTTTCCTATAGCGGTGTCTATTTGAGCGCTATGAGGCTCCAACAAGGGCAAGTGGAAAATCTTCCGGTGGGGCCTTCTGAATTCAAGGACAAAATTGTTTTTATTGGAGCCAGTGCAGCAGGTGTTGAAGATTTAAAAATGACGTGTCTTGGGCAACTCGAGCCCGGTGTGGTGCTGCATGCATCCATTTTAGGCAATTTGCTTGATAACGATTATATAAGGTATTTGAATCCATATCTGAATTGGAGTTTTACCTTTCTTGCCATAGCGGCAATTACGGCAACCTTATGGTTTCTTAAAAGCCTTTATAAGCAAATTATGTTGTCTTTCGGGGTGTTGTGCGGTGTGATCATTTTCAATGTAGCCTTATTCCGGTTCAATACCCTATCATCGTTGGCTCCTGCGCTTTTTGGAATATTTGCAAGCTATCTGGTTTCTTTTTCCTGGATCAGTTTTGGAGACCGGAAAGAGAAACGCAAAATTAAAACCGTTCTGGGTCAGTATGTATCGCCGGTAGTATTGTCCACAGTTTTAAAAGGCCATAAAGACGCCTTTATTTCAGCCGAAGTCGGCCAACGGCAAAATTTGACATTGTTGTTTTCCGATATTCGCGGTTTTACTGCGATTACTGAAAATTGTCCGGTCGAAGATGTTGTTCTGAGTCTCAATCGCTACCTTGAGACCATGGTGGATGTTATTTTTTATCATAACGGGACATTGGATAAATTTATCGGCGATGCCGTCATGGCCTTTTGGGGAGCCCCGGTACAAGATCCGGAACATGCCTTGAAAGCTGTGCTTAGCGCCATAGCAATGCAAAAGGCGCTGATCGCATATAATAAACAACAAAAAGATACCGATCTGCCTGTATTTGAAACCGGTATCGGCATTCATACGGATGAGATGATTCTAGGCAATATCGGTTCTCAAAAAAAACTTGATTATACGGTTATTGGTGACGGTGTTAATCTGACCTCCAGGTTGGAAGGATTAACAAAATTTTATGGTGTGCCGGTATTACTGTCTGAAAGCACATATCAATTCATGCGCAAAAGGGTTTGTTGTCGTTTGGTTGATTTTGTAAAAGTTAAAGGAAAAGACCGTTGCACGCGGATTTATACTCCTTTAGGACGTTCTGAAGAAGTTGGTGCGGCTGAAATACAATTGGCGCAAGTTACCCATGACGCTTTTGATTGCTATCAATCGAGTCACTTTGGCCAAGCTATTGGGTATTATGAAAAAATTCTAAAAAATTATCCTTTCGATACCTTAAGTCGTATTTTTATAGACCGATGTAAACACTATCAGGTGAATCATCCTGAAGGGGATTGGGGTGGCGCATATTCCTTTTATCACAAATAAATTTATAACTTGGCGCTTTTCAAGTTTTTATTGAAAAAATAGAGAATCTGGTCCTTTGGACCAGGTCAGAGCCAACAGGCTTTGTCATATGAATCGATAGAATTTTTCAGCTCGCGGTTAATTCCCCTCTGGGAGTAGCGAGCCGAAAAGCCTGGTCCTCTGGGGCAGGATTTTTTATTAATTTTTAGAGACAGGAGCAGCAAATGTTACAAAAAAAATGCATTGTATTTATATTGGTTTTTGCAGCTGCAACCATGGCTTTTGCCGAACAGGGATACGTAAAGTCAAAACAGGCGTTTTTATGGGCTGAACCGAATTTTCAGGCTGAAAAGACGGGCGTTTTGCAGCAGGGGCAGGTCGTTGAAATTAAGCAATCCCAACGCGGATGGTCTTTTGTCAGCCATGATCAATTACAGGGCTGGACAATGCAAATGATGCTTGGCGATAAACCCGTTACTGCAGTAAGCACTGAAGAAAAACAGGCCCGTGAAGAGTTTGCCAAGCGAGCGCGAATAAGGCCTTCATCCTATGCAACAACTGCTGCAGCTCGCGGATTACGGGAAAAAAAGGACGAATTCAGCAGTGGTCTCAAGTGTGATTATGACGCATTAACCAAAATGGAAAGTATGCAGGTGGATGACCAGACAGCCATTGAATTTATAAAAAAGGTGCAATTGCATGATAAAACAGATGAAATTGATTAAACCAAACCAGATAGTAATTATATTGGTCATTCTTATGCTCCCTGTTCTTGCCTTTGGCGGCAGGCTGCGTGTATCCCAAAAAAATCAATCGCAGATGACAATGCAGCAAGTACAAGCCGAAATCAGATTCGGTAAAGATCTGGCAGCCAGAATATTGGGCAATTATCAACTTTGGGACAATGATAAAGTCAATCATTATGTCAATTTGGTGGGGCATGCGCTTGCTTTATATTCATCTTCGGCAGTACCGCCGTTTAGTTTCGGTGTGCTGGATTCTGAAGAATTAAATGCATTTGCAACTCCAGGCGGTTATATTTTTATAACACGAGGCGCTTTGCTGCGAATGGAAAATGAATCTGAGCTGGCTTGTGTCCTTGGTCATGAAATGGCACATGTTATAAAACGCCACATGGTCAAGGAAATTAACCTGAAAACAGATGCAGGATCGGCTATGGGCGGATTGGCCGGCTTGATTGGCGGAGCCACTGGCGCTGTGCGCGGTTCTTTGGAAAGTAGTCTTGATACCGCTATGAATCTGCTTTTCAACCGAGGTTATAAATTAAAAGATGAAATGGAAGCTGATGGTATAGGTATGCTTATTGCAGCCGTAGCGGGGTATGATCCTCGGGCATTGGAGGCATATCTGCGAAGGGTCGAACATTTTGAAACCGCTCCTCAAACCAAACGTAAAGACTATCCTGTGTTAGCGGATCGGCTGGAATCCATCGAAAATGCCCTTAGAAATAATGGGTTAACAGGGCTATCCCTGGCAAAGATGGAGGCGCGCTTTAATGAAATGGTTATGGTTAAGGAGTAATTGGCATTTTATCAGCATTTTTTTATTTTTTGTTTTATCTAATTCACAAATTCAGGCAGATCAATATCACTACGTCAATATTTTGGTCGGGCACCGGGCGGCAGGTTTAGGTGGCGCATATGCGGCCCTGGCTGATGATTCGTCAGGATGCTTTCATAATCCGGCAGGTATTGCCTTGTCGGCTTCAGACGGCATCTCGGCAAGCATGAACGCATATGTTCGATCCATCAAAGTTTATAAGAATACTCTGACCGGGACCGATGGAAAAAAAATGGATTGGGAGCAAGAAAGTTCTAATTTACTTCCCAATTATTTTGGCGTTATAAAACGAATTGGAAATAACGTTGCAGGAATTTCCTATGCCGTTCCCGATTCGATTGAAAGACGGCAGAAACAGTCATTTCTAAATATTCAATCTGTTATTAGCGGCAATCCCATTGACACGCTTACAATTAATATCAACGATTCAGACCGCACCTACCTTTTCGGTCCCAGTTATGCTCTGGAATTAAGGCCAAATCTGACCATCGGCGGCACTTTGTATGCTTATTTCCGGGACAAAGAAATTATTCGTAACCAGGTATTGCAGTTTAACCAGGGACAGCACTTTTGGATTAATTATTACGAAACCAAGGAGGATTGGGGCCTATTACCGAAATTGGGGATAATCTGGGAGCCCCATGAAAAATTGGCTTTGGGTCTGACTATTGCGCGAACGTATTTGTTCTCCAGTGATACTGAAACACAGACCACTTTCAGAGATTCGACATCACCTGATTTTGCAGACACAAATGCACTGTCTTTCATTTCCGAAAAAAATGATTCAGAAGATGACTTTGCATTGAACACAACCTTGGGAATAGCCTATTTTACTACAGAAAAACTATTGTTATCAATGGATATTTCATATTATGGCGAAACGGATGATAAAGAGACTGTTGTGAACGTTGCTTTGGGGACAGAATATTATTTAAAGGACAATCTGGCCTTTCGCTGCGGCTTTTATACGGATTTTTCAAATACGCCGTCATTGAAGCAGGGACAGACAAATCAACCCGAACACATCGATGTTTATGGAGTGAATTTGAGCGTGAGCCTTTTTCATCGTCAATCAAGTATTACTTTGGGTACAGCCTATGTTTTCGGAAGCGGCGAAGCGCAAGTCATATCCGGCGGCAGTGCGATTCAGGATACTGATATTAAGACGTTTACGCTT
Source organism: Desulfobacteraceae bacterium (assembly GCA_024230435.1). Classification (GTDB taxonomy): domain Bacteria; phylum Desulfobacterota; class Desulfobacteria; order Desulfobacterales; family Desulfosarcinaceae; genus UBA2230. Next base: position 62,878 of record JAAERL010001107.1, on the reverse strand, counting down.
TTTTTAGCAGCATCTTATTCACTTTAATTTCAGCTTAATGCCGGCTGTTTTGTATGGACACAACGCCACAAGAAAAATTAAGGCAGATTCAAAAATTTATCGTGCGTATGCCGAGCCTTTCAACCACAGTAAGCAAGGTATTGCAAATCTGTAACGATCCGGCGGCATCACCTAATGATTTGAATCGTGTCATATCCCTTGACCCAGTATTGACGGGCCGAATGTTAAAACTTATTAATTCAGCCTATTACGGCTTGCCTGTCCGGATTACATCTCTTGTCCGGGCCATTATTATGCTTGGTATCAATACAGTCAAAAATCTAGTATTGGCCACTTCTATCGTTGGCAGTTTTAAATCAAGCGGTGGATTGAAAGGCCAACTAATTGAAGAATTTTGGGAACATTGTCTTAGAGTGGCAGTTGCTGGCAAGATCTTGGCAAGTCATTTGGGGGTTCCTGTACAGGAACGTGAAGAATATTTTTTGGCAGGTTTACTGCACGATTTAGGCAAACTGCCGATTATGGCGTGCTACACAGAACTTTATCAAACAGTTTTAGGTGCTTGCGTTAATTCTATAGAAAAGGAGCGACAGGTATTTGGATTTGATCATTGTCACATCAATCGCCTGATAATTACAAAGTGGAAATTAAATCAACAAATAGGCAGCGCCATTATCAACCATCATACCCCTTTTGAAGGTGATTGCGAACCTGTCCGGCTGGTTCTGTGCACGAGTATGGCTAACATTGCAATACACTATTTTTCTGACTGCTCTGATGATAATCAGGTTGCAAAAGAAAACTTGCTTAAAATTTTAAAAAATTACGGCAAACTTGATCTTGCGGATATCACCGAACTCCAATCTCCGATTGCAGAGCAACTTGAAAAGGCAAAGGTCTTTTTAAATTTGACAGGGAAAGGAAAATAAGATGTGGGTAAAGTTTTGGGGGGTTCGAGGATCTATCCCCTGTCCGGGGCCAACTACTGTCCGGTATGGGGGCAACACAGCCTGTATTGAATTAATGATTAAAAAAAATAACAGGCGAATCATCATTGATGCAGGCACCGGTATCCGTGAACTGGGCAATGCATTGATGCATTACAGGCAGCCGGGTAAATCCATTACTGCGGATATTTTCCTTACCCATACCCATTGGGACCATATTATGGGTTTTCCTTTTTTTACTCCTATTTATCTTCCTACAACACAGCTCAGGATTCACGGTCCGGTGACCTACGAAGAAGAAACTCTGAAAGATGTGCTTGGCGGCCAGTGGACATATCGCTATTTTCCTGTTCGGCATGAAGAATTGGCTTCCCAAATTTCCTACGTGGATTTAAAAGAAGGCGATTACGATTTAGGACAGGGGATCAGCGTAAGAACCAAATTTCTAAATCATCCTCTTCTTTGTCTTGGATATCGTTTTGAGTTTGAGGGAAAGGTGTTTTGTACGTTATTCGATACTGAGCCGTTCTCAAACGTTTTTATCACGGAGCCACAAGATCCTGCCTATGATGAGCTTATGGCTGCAGAAGGCGAGCAAGCCGCCGCTGCTGAAAACCAACGGATTGAGGCGTTTGTGGAAAATGCGGATTTGCTGGTTTATGATGCCCAATATACTTTGGCCGAGTACCGGAACAGCCGAATCGGATGGGGACATACGGCAATTGAGCACGCCATTGAAACCGCATTGAGAAATAAAGTAAAGCGCCTGGCGCTTTTTCACCATGATATTCAGCGCGATGACGATCAATTGGATCGGATGAAGGATGAGTACTGTACATCCGGAACAAACGCAACGGAGATTTTTTTTGCCAGTGAGGGCATGAAGATTTCGCTTTGATGGTGCAGTGTTCATTGTGCAATTGGGCCGTTTTTGGATAGGACTAGGTAAAGATTGCCTAATGAGTTAGATACCGGATAAGAATTTTGTGATTTAATTTTAATCTTGCGCTTATTTGCTTATTATCGAAAATTGCCACAACTTGCTCATATTTAAAAACATAATCCGTTAAGACAAATCGGATTTTATGTAATTAAAGAAAAATAAAAAAAATTGGCTAAGTTTGCACAGCCTTTGCATAATGGTGTGTGCAGGATATTATCGATATTTTTTCCGGAGATGTACTATGAAGATCAATCCACTAGATAAACAACAGCTGCTTAAATCCCCAAAAACAGCGCCAAAAAAATCTGCCGGACAGTCTGATTTTGGGAAAATCCTTACACAAACCTCTCAAAAGGCAGCATCTGAAAAGCCTGCGGTAAGCGCGCCGGCAAAAACAATGATGCCTGCCGCCATAAATATGCAATTTGAAAATCAAATTAAGGTGCACCAGGGCCTGGAACAAATGTTGAACCTGCTGGAAGATTATCAGCATCGTCTGTCAGACACAAATGCAAATTTGCGATCCATTGAGCCTGCAGTGCAAAAGGTAAAACACAAAAGCCAAGAGCTTCAAGCCTTGATGTCAAAAATGCCGGAGCAAGACCCGCTCAAGGCAATCATAGACGAGGTGTTGATGGTTGCGTCAAAAGAGACGATACGTTTTGAACTAGGAGAATATACCAGCCGTTAATTTTAAGGTATAAAACTGCAAACGCCTTAACGCCATGCAACAAAATAGTTTTTGCTTCATCCGGCCCTATGGACCGGTATCCGGTAAGCTTAAGAGCGGGTGGGACGGTTTGAGGTTTTGAAAAAAAGTCTCATTTTTAAATACCTGATACATTTTTAGCAAAATCGGGGTCTTGAAATAGTTTTTTTGCAAATTTTAAATATTTTTCCGCAATGGCTCTGACCGCTAGTTGCATGGCATAAGGTTTGACCGGTTTTTCTAATAAATGATTGACATCAGAGGCAATACACATATTAACAATATCGTCGCTGGCGTTTCCGGTAATGATGATAGCATCAGAATGAGCCGTGGGAAATTTTGCCTCAATGGTATCGAGGAAATAAAATCCGCTGACCCCGCCTAAGAAAACATCCACTACGAAAATGGCCACTCCTATTTCCCGGCTCAGGCAGTAATCCGTAGCTTCATTTGTTTTGTTGAAGGCCAATACTTCACCCCATGTATAGAAACGTTTTACAATGGTTTCTATGAGCTCGCAAACACTTGGATCATCATCCACAATTATAACATCTAATCCCTCTGACATTTTTTCTTTCCCTCCCTATAGCATCATTTTTGTTCTATATAATGCCAATCCATGAATGGCTAATATAACCGAAATTTTCGTTGCGTGTGAAAAATTTTATGCTCTGAATATCAACCCTTGGGCATATCATTCAAATGCCTGTGGTAAAATTTATTACATGCCTTGATTTCAAACAAATTTTTCTATTCCGTAGATGGAAATTAACTATCATGGCGTATGTTCTTCCATGTCATATTTTTGCATTTTCCGGTAAACAGTTGTAATGTTTATTCCAAGCAATTTGGCTGCTTCAGCCTTATTGCCTTTTGTTTGTTCCAGCGCCCTTTTGATGAGTATTTTTTCATTCTCCATAAGATTTAAGCTCGTTTTTAAAAACCCATCATTTTGGCTTCCATTGCATATCTCAGGCGGCAAATCCCTTGCAACGATGGTATTTCCGGTTCCAAGGGCAAACGCTCTTTCAATTGTGTTTTCCAGCTGCCGGACATTTCCGGGCCAATCATAACGCATTAGAAAATCAACGGCTTTTGGCGAAATGTGTTCGACCTTGCGATGTCCTTCACGGCTGAACTTTTTCATAAAATGTATCACCAGATGCGGAATGTCTTCTTTTATTTCCCGCAATGACGGCATATGCAGGGAAATGACATTCAAACGATAAAACAAGTCCTGCCTGAAAGATTTGTTGGATATTGCTTTTTCAAGGTTCCTGTTTGTGGCCGCAATGACACGGACATCAACTTCATTTTCATGAGCATCGCCCACCGGTCTTATCTTTTTTTCCTGAAGTGCTCTGAGCAGCTTAACTTGCAGTGACGGAGGAACTTCGGCTATTTCATCGAGGAATATGGTTCCGCCATCGGCTGCCTTGAACAATCCCATGCTATCTTTAATTGCCCCGGTAAAAGCACCTTTTATATGTCCAAACAGCTCGCTTTCGAGCAGACCCTCGGCAATGGCGCCGCAATTTACCGGGATAAACGGCCGGTTTTTGCGGATGCTGTTTTGATGAATGACATTGGCGACCAGTTCTTTACCCGTACCGCTGCCGCCTTGAATGAGCACCGTCGGGCTTCCTGAGCTGATAAGATCGATAACTTCATAGATCTGTTGCATTTTTGGGCTTTTGCCAACAAGTTGACCATAATTGAACCGGTCTTTTAAACGGCGTTTTATCAGCGTGTTTTCAAGTTGCAGTTTTCTTTTTTCAATGATCCGGTTGATCAGCGCTTTCAACCGTTCAAAGTTTATGGGTTTTTGAAGATAGTCATATGCTCCGCACTTTAGCGTTTCTATAGCTGATTCAATTGTACCATAACCAGTGACGATAACCACGTCTGTTTCAGGATTATTGTATCTGATATCTTTTAGCAGATCCAAACCGCTGATGCCAGGCATGATTAAATCGGTAAAGACCGCCGAGTATTCTTTTTGTTGTATCTTTTCAAGAGCTTGTTGTCCGCTAGGTGCAGTATCAAACAGGATGCTGTTTCGTTCTAGAAACAAGGCAACCACTTCGAGTATTTGCTGATCGTCATCAACAAACAGAATTGGAAATTCGTTCATAGCTTATCGGCTCAATACCCTTGATGGCTCATTGACCATCTGCCCGGCAGGGCTATTTGGGTTCAATTTGCATTAAGGGTTTTGAAAGCTGCTAATATACTACTACTGTTGCTTGTCTTGAACCATATGCCGATTAAATTCGTTTTTGCTCGTTGCTCTATGGAGTCCAGGCAGAGTGCATACACCCGGCAGCGCCTTGAAAATGAATCCAAATCTAAGCGCAATACCGGTTTATTTGCAACTTCCAAAATCCTAAGATCTAACGAAAAATTCAGTTAGACCAACCTTGGCCGATTTTTCATGGTGAACGTGTCAAAGTAGTTTGTAATTGTGATATCGCTCAATTAATTAACGAAAGACCGCCGCTGCATCTGCAATATATCTTATCCGTACAATATTTAGCATAGCATAGGTCTTTTAAAGGCGATGTAACAGAGCAATTGGTGAGAAGTAATATACCGCCAGCAGACCGATTATTCTTATTATTATTGTTATTTATGGCACACAGGCCTTTTAGGTGTCAAGGATTTGCATTTCGCAAAAAAACAAACCGCCGCACCAAGTCAATCCGCCACGTCTTTGCAGGTGTTTAAAAAAAGAAAAAGTTCAATAGTGTCAAATCATTGACCGCACCGGGCAAGCAATCATTCAGATTGCGCATCCTGTTAATTAATGCCGCGTTTTTAATTCTCATTGAAAGATACTGCACTCTTGACTGACGAATTAACCCCTGTCTGCCAAAATAACTGCAAAGAGCGCCGCAGGCCATTGAGCTCTAATGCTAAAGTCAACTTTAATTTTCAGTCGTCAATTAATTGACCGTGATTTAACACAGTATTTTTCGCGGTGTCATAAATTTCTATAACGAATAACAAAATTAATAATTGGAAGATTTGGTACGGTATTTGCTGAAATGAAGTTAAAGTAAAAGTTGGTTAACTTTTTACACGCTACTTTAAGCTCTGTTTTTTTTATACCCCCTTGAAAAAGTAAACCGCCAGGCGGAGCTATATTGCATCCATGAAAAAGACACAAAATATAAATAAAGCCATAAATAAGCACTGGACGATTCAGGATGTCAGTTCAAAGTTAGGGCTGCCCAAGTCAACAATTCGATTTTGGGAAAAAGAATTCTCCGAGTACCTTGCTCCTGTGAGAACCGCAGGCGGCCAGCGCCGTTACATCGAAAAAGATATTGAAATAATATCAAAAATTAATCAATACAAGCACCTGGGCCTATCCCTTTCAGATATCCTGGGCCGATTGGTTGAACATAATATCCCGGATAACGATCTGTCCGTCAAAGTCATAAAGCAACTGGCGGATCATATCGCCGGCGCAGTTCACAAAGAAATAATACACTTTTTTAAGGAACGCCACATTCCCAAGCAGGGAAATTAGAGCTTCATGCCGGCACGCATCCGAAAAAAGCATAAAGTTGCTCCGTGCGCATAATTATGTCAAAGGGGCCCAGTTCAAGGAACTGTCCGAAGATCCCGCCCGGGGAAAATTATCGAGGACCAGCAAGTGGTGCACGAAATCAATGGCAGTATCGCCTTTGCGCAAGATATGCCGTATTTTTTTCAACCAGCCTGATCAACCATTGCCTTTCGTTGTTTTCTGAAGAAAGTAAAAATTTTGACCCAAAAGGGTTAGGATTTGAATAATCCTTTCATAGGGAAAACAGGGGCCCCCACCCCCCAAGGAGCAGGGCTATTGAGTCTTGCCGCTATTGAATCCTAACAAAACATCAGCCTCTTGGCAGAAGCCTATCGGCTGTATATCCCCGCGATATTACATATTGGTATCGGGTACGATATCGTGTTTGAGTTACCAAACTGTTGTGGCGCCGCGTACGGCGCCACAAACTACTCTTATTTCCTGTGCTATGCACGGTGGAAAAGTGTATGGCGGCTTGATGATGAATCCCGGCAGTACTGTAATGGCCGCCGGGCGCCAAAACAATCTTGCAATATATGAATAAATTTATGGGCCATGTGCATCTGCCGCACGCGTGGAAGGGACGGATATAGACCGGGCCGTCCTCTTCCTAACCCATTTAGATGAGATAAAATCAAAACTGGGGGCCATTGTGCTGCCGCTACTTTCTGAAGCCTGTTTCTCAATTAACGGCATTGCCGGCAATTACCATAATAGGTTAAAATGTTAGCTGAATGCAAAACACACGGATCGCATTGCCACTGAACTGTTTTAAAGAGCAATCCCTCAAATATTATCTTGATAACAAAGCCCTGCTCGATTTATATAAACATATTACACCCCTAAAACGTTTGGGAACTACAGATCAAGTCTCTATAATTATAGTTTTTTTATGCGGTTCTGAAACTTCTTTTATTACCGGACAAACAATTTTGGCTGATGGTGGTATCTCGTTGCAATGGCATGAATCACAGGCCAGGCAATTGACGCCTTTGAAAGATGCAACAGTTACGCGGCAGGCTTAAGACCTGGCAAGTGCAAGCGTAATAACGGCTGATCTATCCGCTGCACTGCCTTCCTTAAGTATTTAAAAATAGGATGATCATATGAAGCCAATCCATCACCGCCGCCATGATTGCCGCCTTTGCCGATCGGACCAGCTAAAATTGGTTTTAAACTTAGAACCCACTCCCATAGGCGATGCCTATATACCAGGTGAGTGTGTGGGACAGATTCAAAAAGTCTATCCCCTTGATCTTTTTCTATGCGAAAATTGCGGCTTGGTTCAGTTGCGGGACGTAATTGCGCCGGAAATTCTTTATGAAAATTTTATTTATGAGACTTCCATTTCCCTTGGCCTGACAGATCACTTCCAAAAATATGCCAAAGAAGTTTTAGATCGTATCAAACCGGAACAAAATTCCCTTGTTATTGATATCGGAAGCAATGACGGCGCCTTGCTCCGGTTTTTCAAACAGCACGGCATGCGGGTGTTGGGGGTGGAACCGGCAAATAAAATCGCAAAAAAAGCCATCGCATCTGGCATTGATACGATAAACGATTTTTTTACTGCAAAACTGGCTGAAAAAATCAAAAAAAAATTTGGTCCGGCCGCCATTGTCACTTCCAATAACACCTTCGCCAATATTGATGATTTGTCCGATATGCTGGAGGGGACCTGCTCACTGCTGGCCCCGGAAGGGGTTTTTGTAGTGGAAACCGGCTATCTATTGGATTTGGTGGAAAACGGTATTTTCGATAACATTTATCATGAACACGTGAGTTATTTTGCCGTCAAGCCGCTGAAAGTCGTTTTTCAACGGTACGGTTTGGAGTTGATTGATGCGATGCATATTAAGACAAAGGACGGCTCATTGCGTGTGTTGGCGCACAAGGCCGGGGGCGGATTTTGCGCATCTGATTTGGTGCAGAAGAAGATCTGCCGCGAAGAAAGCGCCGGAATCTATAACCGGCAAACCTATCAAACCCTTGCAAGCTGTATTGCCCAAAACCGGTGGCAGTTAAATGAAAGGTTAAAGGCGCTTGACGCGCAGGGAAAAAAGGTGGCCGGATACGGCGCTTCGGCAGCAACGACCACTTTTGTTTATCAATTCGATTTGGGCGACCGGCTTGAATTTATTGTCGATGACAACCCCGCCAAACGTGAACTTTTTAGTCCCGGCCTTCACATTCCCGTGATGTCCTCCAGCGCCCTTTATACTAGAAATCCGGATTATGTGGTGATTTTGGCCTGGCGGCGTAGCGAAGCCATTATAGCAAAACATCAGGATTATATTGCTCGGGGAGGGCGCTTTATTGTGCCCTGGCCGCAGATTATGGAATATTAAGGCGATTTGCAGTTAAAGAATATCCCATCTCGTATGTCTTTTTTCCCGTCTTGTGCGTTATGCCAAAGACGGGAAAAAGGGCGGGGCGCAGAGCGCTTTCTATAACAACCGGCCAAAACAGCTTGATACTGTCAGGCCATTTTGCCGCTGGGCGATGGTGTTAGCGTAATGTACAAAAATGGAGAAAAAAAATGACGCAAGCTTTAATCATTGACGCTGGATGGGGCAAAAGGTTGCTACGCCAATACGGTGGGTATCGGAGGCGCCATTGAGCTGGCAATGGATCTGGCGAACCAATTATAAAGGAGTGTTATTTCCATGAATATCCTCGTTACCGGCGCAGCAGGTTATTTAGGTTCGATTTTATGTGAGCATTTGCTGAATACGGGCTTTTTTGTAACGGCCGTGGACAACCTTTTATTCGGCCAGACATCCTTGTTTCATTTATGCGCCAATCCTCGATTTAATTTCGTCCGGGCTGATGTGCGTGATACCGGCACGATGACCCGTTTAATGTCAAATGCCGACATCATCATTCCCCTTGCCGCACTTGCAGGCGCTGGAGCCTGTGACCGTGACCCATCGGCAGCCACCGCTATCAATTTTGATTCTATCCGGGAGCTTAACCGTCTTCGATCATCTCAACAACTGGTCATTTATCCAACCACCAACAGCATTTACGGCACCCAAAGCGGCGTTGCGCACTGCACTGAGCAAACGCCCTTAGAGCCCATTTCGCTTTATGGCCGTACCAAAGTGGATGCTGAAAAGGAACTTCTTGAGGCCGACAATACCATTACGTTGCGTTTGGCTACGGTATTCGGAGTCTCGCCGCGCATGCGTATTGATCTTCTGGTAAACCATTTTGTTTATGCCGCAGTGACAGACGGCTATATCGTGATTTTCGAAAAAGATTTCAACCGCAACTACATTCATATCCGTGACGTGGCCGACTGTTTTTTGCACTGCATTAAAAACGCGGATGCAATGACCGGCAAGCCGTACAATGCCGGTTTGGATGACACCAACCTTTCCAAGCAAGAGCTGGCGTTGACCATCAAACGATATTTGCCGCAATTTTATATTCATTTTGCGGAAGTTGGCACTGATTCTGATAAGCGAAATTATATCGTTTCCAATCAGCGTCTCAAAAAGGCCGGTTTTGAAGCCCGAAGATTTTTAGAAGATGGGATCGGCGAGTTGATTAAATGTTATGCCATGTATCCGCGGCATGCGATGAAGAACATATAGGGCGTTCAAGTTGAACACCTTTCCCATTCCGGTTGTACAAAATTTCGCCATTCGCCGTAGCCGGGACAAGTACATCGCTCAAATAGGTTCAAGCGGGGCGTATGCCCTATGAACAAATCAAGTACAATACGCCAATAGTGCAATCAATACTTTAAATAAAGGTATTCAACCATATCAAATAATGATGAATTGATTTTTTTTCCGATTGGAAAATTACGATTCGTCTGCTGCCCGTCATTATCATCAAGATCTGCTGTGTTTTAGCAAGGGGCATAAAAAGCTTTTAGTCCTTGCCGCAAGACCTCGGCAATTGGGGCGTCAATAAAAGTGTCTGCTTTTTTCAGATCAATTACGTTATCTTTACTCATGGTGTGTGTATCTTTTCTTTTTTAAACCGGTCAACTGTCTGTAAACAATCAACCGTTGGATACGCCACCTAACTGTATAGACACAACTTTTGGTTATAGTCCGGCAACCTGCTGCGTCAACCCGCCTATTTAAACATCAGCCACCGCAAGATCGGTACATTGGAACATACCGATCGAATCATGAACAACACCTTCTTCTTAGGAACTTTCCCCGGAATCGATCAAAACCAGATTGATTATACGATGGATGCCATCAAAGCGTTTATCCAAAAAAGGTAAGCTTTTTAGCAACCTTCCTTAAAAATTCCCTTCCTTAGTCACACTTTATATTCCAAGAATCATTTGCCAAGAGTCCTGCCAAAATGAATCTTTTTATCGTTTAGATAATGGCGGTATAAGATTTGCACGAAGAATTTTATCCGGAATTAGCAGGTACGTATCAGATCAAAGCGCCAGTGCCGGCATAGTCTTACGGCGCAGTAGGCTGCAGATCAGAACCGCACGCATGCCATTTGCGGATATACAGGTGATAAATATATTGCCAAAGTCAATTAAGATGATCGTCATTTTTATGACGTCTATATTTTTCATGAAGCTATGAAATTATAGAACTAACCGCTGATTTATTAACTCGCGGCCTGTCGGGCAAAACTGGCAGGGTGCAACATTATTCAGAGCACTAATCCTATGGAATCGCATTTACACTCTACTATCGTCCAAAGCGATCCAATACCTGCTCAAGGAGGCAGTAAAATGAATTTCGCAGATCAAATGAATAACGCCATTTCATGTCTGCTCGATCACGGGCATACCCAAGCCGCCCACTGGATGTTGGATAAGCTGCTTGCCGAACATCCGAAAGTGGCTTTCTGGCACTACCAAAAAGCTTTGCTGGGTCATGAATCAGGCAACCGGGATGGTGTTTTGAACCATTTCGAACAAGCAGCCGGGCTTGAGCCGGAAAATCCGGATTATCAGAAAGCTCTAGGCGATTTTTATCATGTCATCGGCAATGATGCCTCTGCCGCGCTGGATCGATATCTGAAAGTTATAGAGCTGCGTCCCGGTGATACACAGACGCTGATGATAATGGCTCACCTGTTCGTTGTGCAACGCGAATTTGATAAAGCCTGTGAATATTATGAAAAGGTTATTCAACTTGATCCTTCTGAAAAAGAAGCAATTGTGCTGCTGGACAGGATAAAAAAACAATCCGGCACTCAACAGCAACCTGTTTTCCGGCAACCGGCTCAACATCAGGCAGCGCATCAACAGACGAATCTGGCGCCGGATGATCTTTGGCAAACCGCCCGGGAGCAAATACAAGCAGGCAATACCACCGCAGCCATTGAAACCTGCAATCGTCTGTTGTCCAAAACACCTGAACGGCCAGCGGTTCACAACGATTTGGCAATACTTTATTTTGAAACCGGAGATAAGGATAACTGCCTGAAACATTATCAAACAGCGGTTCAATTAGAACCGGATAACTTAGTTTTCCTGAAAAATTTGGCTGACTTTTATTGTATTGAAAAAGCTGAACTGAAAAAAGCCATGGAGCTCTATGTTCAGGTTTTAACCATCAGCCCGGCAGATACCGAATCTATGTTGGCCATCGGGCATATCTGTATGGCGCTTGGCCACGAAACCGATGCACGCTTTTTTTTAAACCGCGTGGTTGAAATTGATATGACGAACCTGCAAGCCAGGCAGCTTTTGGAACAGCTTGATGAAAAATCTTTATCCGAACATCATGTGTCCCTAACCGGCCAGGAGCTTTACGAGCGTGCTCTTTCAAAATCCGAAAACGGCGATAGCGAAGCAGCGATGAACTTTTTGCGGCAATTGATCACCCAAGATCCTAACCATGCGCTGGCTTACAATGATCTGGGGGTTATTTGTTACGATCGGGGTGACAAAGCGTCGGCTCAAACCTATTACGAACAGGCGGTTCGTCTATCTCCGGACAACATCACTTTTTTGAAAAACCTGGCGGATTTTTATCTGATGGAGTTGCAAAAGACCGAAGACGCCATGAAACTTTATGTTAAAGTTCTTAAGAGCAATCCCAAGGACGTGGATTGTTTGCTGGCGACCGGTTCGATTTGTTTGAATTTAAAGAATTTTGATGAAGCACGCTATTTTTACCAGCTCGCTTTAGAAATTGAGCCCTGGAATAATGATGCGAGACATGCCTTGGAGGGCCTGGAAAATTCGGCAACTATTGTAGAAAAAGAAAACAAACGGCAGGCTAATGCAAAATAAAGAGTGTAGGACAAAATGAAAGATACCCGGGAAAACCTGCTGCACCGGAATCAGCGGATGCGCAGTCTGAATATCGCTTTGAACTTGCAGAAAAAAAATTATGTCGCAGCCATGGCGGACATTGAAGAAATGGCGGCGGCATGTCAGCCCGATGATCAGCTCATTGACGCTGCTTTAAATATTCGTTCGAAAATCGGTCCCCTGAGCCTTGACGGTTTAAAAGGGGGTGCTCCGGCCATATCGCTATGCATGATTGTCAAAAACGAAATCGGCTTTTTGGGCGCCTGCCTGCACGCGGTCAAGAAATTAGTGGACGAAATCATCGTAATCGATACCGGATCAATGGACCGTACGGCGGATGTGGCTGCAATTTTCGGAGCCAGGACGTTTTATTACGGCTGGGACGAGAACTTTAGCACAGCCAGGAATTTTTCCATTGAAAAAGCCCGCGGAGATTGGATCTTGATCCTTGACGCCGATGAAGTCATTGCACCCGCTGATTTTAAAAAGCTGCGGTATCTGATCAGCAGACGCTATGATTACCCGATTTGCTTTTCCATTGAAACCCGCAATTATACCAACCTGGCCAATGTTCTGAACTGGCAGGCCAACGATAACAGCTATCCTCAACATGAAGCCGGGCTGGGTTGGTTCCCGAGCCGGAAAGTAAGGCTGTTTTCCCGGAACAATGACATTTATTTCAGTTATCCGGTTCATGAGCGGCTTGAGCCCAGTATTCGTCATGCGAAGATGAAAATTGAACACTGCCCGATCCCTGTTCATCATTACGGGCATTTGAATGAAGTCAAAAACCGGCAAAAGGCGATGCACTATTTTAAATTGGGATATGAAAAACTTGACCAATTGGGCGATGATTTGGAGGCTGTGCGCGAATTGGCAGTTCAGGCCGGTGAACTCGAATATTGGCCCCAGGCGCTTGAGCTTTGGCAAAGGCTCAGAGAGCTCAATCCCGATTATCCCGAAACCTATATCAACTTAGCAGGAGCCTACTGGCAGACGGGCCGGTATGAAAATGCCCTTGAATACGCCGGCAAAGCCATAGAATTAGCCCCTGATTCAAAAGAGGCCCGATATAATTTTGCACTCAGCCTGCTGTTGCTGGACCGGATTGATGAAGCCTGCGAAATTTTGCACAAGTTGGTGATCAAGCATGAAGGATATTTGGCGGCGTTTTTCATGTTGGCGGCCGGATATAAAATTCTTGGCAATCAAAGCCAAAGTGCGGCGTTGTTTGACATTCTGGAAAAGTCATCGGCGTCAAAGGCCATTTCCCTGGCAATTGAGGATTTGGCCCAAAGGTTCCATCAGAGCGGTTTTGAGCACTATGCATCAATTTTGACAGAACACAATTAATATAAAGCACGGACTTGATTCACGCTGGCCGATGTTTTAATCAAATCTTAACATTTTAAAAAAAGGCCGGGAGTACGTTACTCCCGGTCTTTTTTTTATGGGCTTAAAATACAATAGTGTTAAGGGATAGTGTTTTGCGAAAAGCTGACCGCCTATTTTCGCTTGAGCGCAGATAATTCAGTGACTGCTGCCGGCAATAAATTGCCGGGAGCAGTCACACTTATTTCCGAGTCAACCATATTCAATGTTGCAAATCGATATATGTTAAGAAATCCTCAAAAATGACCCGTTAAAAAAAGTGGGTGAGCGCGTATCGTTAGAGGGGGGGGTAACTCATTGTTATTAAAATATATAACAGATTTTTGCGTCCTGTTGGCAGCTTTTAATAGTTGGTGTGTAGTAGAACGTTAAAAATTTGTCTTTTTTTTTGGGGACATCGTTGTTTCCTGTACTGCAGATTAGAATTTAGGAATGAATTGACATTGCGGACATATCTTTTTAATATCATTTTAATTACAACATCCGACAAAAATTTAGAAAACCACTAAAAAATACAAGCTTATACGGAGGGGGGAGGATATGCTTAAAAAGCCTTGGAATCCCTACTTTGCCGGCAGCCTTGCAGGTGTTTTGCTAGTCTTGTCGGTATTGATCAGCGGAAAATTTTTTGGTGTGTCGACGACCTTTGTCCGCAGTGCATCGGTAATCGAACAAGCTGTCGGTATCGACACATCGGCTATTGAGTATTTTACCACCAAAAAAGGCAAATACGGGCCATCATCATTGCCCAACTGGCAGTTGATCTTTGTCACCGGCATTTTTATAGGTGGATTTTTAGCATCAACGCTATCAGGTGATTTTAAGATTCAGACGGTTCCCGATATGTGGAAGAAAAGGTTCGGGGCCAATCCGGTAAAAAGAGCAGTGGTAGCATTCTTGGGCGGAGCCATTGCTTTGTTTGGCGCCAGGATGGCAGGCGGGTGACCCAGCGGTCATGGACTGAGCGGTCTTGCTCAGCTTTCTATCAGTGGTTTTCTTGCACTGATTGCCTTTTTTATCGGCGGGCTTATTTGTGCTAATATAATTTACAGCATGCAAAGGAAATAGCATATGAGCTTACTATACGGGCTTGTAACGGGAATCGTCTTTGGAGTGCTGTTGCAAAAAGCGCAGATACTCCGATACGATAAGCAGATCGGCGCTTTGAGATTGATAGATATGACCATTATCAAATTCATGTTGAGTGCAATTGTTGTGGCATCCATCGGCATTTATCTTTTCAAAGACATTGGCCTGATAAAATTAAGCGTAAAACCGGCCTCTACAGGGGCTCAACTCTTTGGCGGGACACTGTTCGGTATTGGCTGGGGTTTGCTTGGCTATTGCCCGGGTACGGCGGCAGGTGCATTGGGAGAAGGAAGAATTGATGGTCTTTGGGGAATTTTTGGCATGCTATGCGGCGCAGCGCTTTTCGCAACGGTTTATCCCATTGTAAAAGCACATATCATCAATATCGGAGAATATGGAAAAATTACCTTGCCCCAGGTGCTTGGCATCAGTCATTGGATTGTCATTGCGCTGCTGGCTGTCGCTTCAATACTGTTATTTTTCTTTTTAGAAAGAAAAAAGCTTTAGGAATTTACTTGATAGACGAAATAAGCCTGACACAAGCTTTTAACCCATGCCTTAAAAAAAATAAAATAGATATCGCGAAGCGATTCTGCGCGAATGATAAATCCGTATGCATGGCGATCAGGTTTTCATACGTTTGAATGGCTGTGTCGATTTTACCGGCCTGAATCAACTCCTGGGCTTTTTCAAGACCGGCGTTAAGGAGCTGATTTTGATCCACGGCAGCAGATTGGTTTGAACTCAGTATTGATTTCGATAGCGGTTTGGCTGCGCAATGCCTGGGCAGCCTCCCGGATTACACACGGCCACTGCCCGGTTTGCTTTTGGCGAAACAAACGCGCCGTTGGATACCATGGACTTTTTGAACCGTCTTGCATCCAGCGCCAATCAGGTATTTTTGGCAGCAGTATCCATACGGGTTTTCCCATGGCCCCGGCAAGATGGGCCGCCGCGGTGTCGATGGAAATCACCAGGTCAAGGTTTGCGATAGCAGCAGCGGTATCATCAAAATCTTTAAAATGGGAACCCAGGCTGATGATTTTCTGCTGTTTTTCCAGAGGCTCTATTTCATCGGCGACAGGTCCTGTCTGCAGGCTGTAAAGCTGAACATGCTCTATTTGCCACAACGGCGCCAGGTCAGACAAGCTGCATGAGCGGTTGGGTTCCACATCGCTTCCTGACCAAACCAGGCCGGCTCGCAGGCCTTTGCTGTTTAGAATCGTTTTCCAGCGAGCTATTTTTTCGGGCGAGGCAAACAAATAGGGAACCGTATCGGGGATGGTGTCCAGTGTGGTTTTAAAGATCAGGGGCAGACTTAACAGAGGATAATAATACCGGTAGTGCATTTGAGGCGTCTGGCTTTGACTGTAAGCAATAACTTCGTCAATTGCTTCCATGCGTTCTATCAACGATTGTAATGGGCGTTGAACTTCAGCGATCAGATGCCCGCCCATCGTTTTTACCATGGGCAAATACCGGCAAAACTGGAGCACATCGCCCATGCCCTGTTCGCAATGCACCAATAAACGTTTGTCTTTGAAACTTGCGCCGTCCCAGCGCGCTGCGTTGAGCCGGTGAGGGTAAACCCGGGCGGCTTCGGTGCGTTTAAAACGCCATTCATACGCTGGCCAGCCGCAAGCATAATCTCCGGAGGCTAACAATGCGGCCGCCCGGTTAAAGTGCGCTTCGGCATAATCGGGACAGATGGTCAGGGCTTTGCCGTACCAAGTTAGCGATTCTTTGATATCGCCCTGGTCATAATATATTTTTCCAATATTGTTGGCTGCCTGGAAATGATCGGGATGTTGATTGAAAACGTGCCGGAAGTGTTCTATGGCCCGCCGGCTGTTACCCGTTTTATGCAGGGCATTGCCTAAATTCAACAAGGTATCCGGGTCATGGGGCGCAAGCAGAAGGGATTTTTCATAATTTTCAATGGCTGAAGACACATTTCCTAAGGCTTGGATAATATCGCCAAGGCTGCGCCAATAAACGCCTTGCTCAGGATTTATCTCTATGGCTCTGCAGACCTGGCGGCGTGCTTGTTCATACCGTTTTTGTTCGTAGTAAATGAGTCCGAGCACATGATGTATGTGCGCATTGGCGGGTCCGGATGTCAGCATTTTGCGGTAAATGCGTTCAGCATCATCCAGATTTCCCGATTCAATATACTCTTGGGCTTGCGCTGCCAGATCAATAACCGAATCCATTGAAGATCTCCATTCCTATACTTTATCCGGTTCAACTTTAAATGAAACCGGAGGTAACTGATTGGCATGCCTATGATACATGTATGTGAACGCTTTTTCCAATTGCACGGTAAATAATGATGTATCAAAAAGCGGTAAAGTGTGGCGGTTTTGGCAAAGATGCCGACGAATTTCAGTCCGCTTTGATGCATTGGCTGCCAATTCCACTGCCAGGTGCTGATAGTCTTCGGCATTTTGGGCAATCAGCGAATTTAAACCTACAGCATTTAAAGCGCTGGCTGACATGCGGGAGACGAAATGGCCTCCTGTTTTTGTTACGACGGGAATACCAGCCCAGAGGGCATTGGAAGTAGTAGCACCTCCATTGTATGCAAAAGGGTCCAGCGCGATATCTGCCAATGTCAACCGGCAAATATGTTTGTCGATTCGCAGGGGATCGCCGAATTTCAAGCGGTCAGGATCGATACCGGCATTTTGCGCAGCCTTTCGCATATTGTCGCGGGCCGAGGCGTTTTGATACAGCAGCCACAAAACGCTTTCGCTGGTTTTCGATAGAATCGCCAGCCAGCATTCAAATGTGGCTTGATCCAACTTATAAGGTTGATTAAAGCTGCAAAATACAATCGAGTTCTCATCCAAACCAAAATCGCCCCGCCGGAAAATGGGCTTGGGCAAGGGCATCGTATTGTCATTGACCTGGTAGCACTGGGGCATGTAAACCAGTTTTTCGGTGTAAAAATCAGCGTGATCAGGCGGTGTTACAATTGCGTCAGTAATCAGGTAGTCGATAAAATCAGCACCGCTGGTTCCCAAAAAGCCAAGGTAGGAAACCAGTATGGGGGCCGGGCGCCTGGCAAGAATTTCCATGCGCCGGCCTTGGGAATGGCCCGTCAGATCCACAAGAATATCGATGCCGTGTTCGCAAATAAAACCGGCGGCTTTGGTATTCGTCAGGTGGTGGATATGAAAAAAATGATCGCTTACTTTTTTCATTTCCTTTTGGTAATGGCTGCGATCCGGGGCATTGCATGCAAAGGCGGTGATCTCAAAGCGTGTGCGGTCATGGCATCTGAAAAGCCCCCGCAGGGGGTGAGCCACTGCATGCTCTTTTAAGTCACTTGAAATATACCCGATTCTCAAAAGATTGGCGCAAGCCCCTTTGCGAGCCGGTTTCATCAAAGGCGCCGGAGTTTGTTTTACAGATTTTTCGGCTGCCCGGCTCCAGGCCCTGGCCACTTCAAGGTTCCAGCGCGGATCACTTTTACGGCGCAGATTCAACATGGGCGATTCATCGGGTGTGATTTTTTTTGCCAGTTGATCCTCAAGCAGTTCATCCAATTGGGCAGTCATTGCTTGAATCAATCGCCAGTCGCAGGCATGCTGGGCCAACTGAAACAGAAAAATCAGAGCCTTGGTGAACCGGGGCGTGATGGCCAATGCCTTGCGGCAATGGATCATGGCTCCTTGTATCTGCCCCTGCTTGCGTAAAGCCATGGCAAAGTTCAGTTGGGCCGCGTCATTTTTCGGCTCCAGGTCAATGACTTTACGATAACAGGCCACCACGTCCTCGAGTTGTTCAGGGATCTGAAATGTGGCGGCTAAAGCAAACCAGGCCATGGCATAATCCGGTTCAATAGTTATGGCCATGTGGTAACATTGTGCGGCTTTATCCGTTTTTTTCAGGTCATAATAACATTTCCCCTTGCCATACCAGGCTTTGGCCATTTGTGGTTCGCGTTTCAGGGTAGAGTTAAATTTTCCTATGGCTTCATCGAATTTTGCCTGGGCGTACAGGCAAGTAGCCATATTAAAAAGGGCCTTGTAATTATCCGGTTCCAGCAAGAGCGCTTTTTGCCAGCATTGCATTGCCTGAGGATGATCACCTATGTCGGAATAAACTCTTCCCAGGTTTAACCAGGCGGCCGCCCAATCCGGTTTACGAGTTAAAATATGATTCAGATCCACGATTGCCCCCGCTATGTCACCGGCGCGATGGCGGGCTATTGCCAGGTTGTATCTGGCCTCATGCCAATCGGGGTCCAATTCAACGGCCTTTTGATAAGATTCAACGGATTTGGTGATATCGCCGCAATGGTCCGTGGCAATACCCATGAGGAAATAGATTTGCTCAACATCCGGTTCAATGGCAAGGGCATTTTCTAAAGCCGATAACGCTTCTGCGTAACACGATTCCATGATGAGCAACTCTGCCAGGGCGCGCAGATATAGCGCGTTGCCGGGGCAAATCACAAGGGCTCGCTTTATCAGGCCGATGGCGTAGCAGGTTTCGTCACGTTCGACAGCTAATAGGGCCAGCTTGTAAAGCATCTCCGATTCGCTGTTGGAGCCGGTTTCACCGTGCTTTTTGGATTCAAGGTTGCCTGATCCTGTTTTGTGTTCAAGAACAAAGGTATGCATTTTTTTTTCGGTCATAGAACACTTTGCCAGAACCGAATCAAAGATTCGGCTTCAGCTTCAAGAGTATATGAAGCGGTTAAGTTTTTAGCGTTTTCCAATAGGGGTTGCCAAGTGTCAAAACTTCCGGTCAGCAAATCTGACAATACAGGTGACAATGCATAAGCCAGGGCGGGATAGTCCGCATTGGGGGCCAGCAAACTGTTATTGCCGTTTTGCAGAATTTGTTGCCCGCCCACAGCGTCAAAACCGGCAACAAGAGTTTCGCATTGCATGGCTTCAACGCAGCTTGAGGGAAAGCCTTCTGCCGGGGAAAGATTTAAAAATACTGATGCGTTACGGATATTTTCAGCATAAACTGCCTGGGGCAGATTAAAAAGCGGTTGCCATTGGAGTTGTTGCAGATAAGCTTTGTTGTGAGCGCCCAGCAGCCGGCGCAAAGGTTTAATACATGCAGCCTTGCGTTGGATATAGACGATGGAGCGTTCTTTTTTTTCGGGCGAATAATACAAATTCGGATCGATGCTTGTGCTGATTAGATGATGATCCAGGTTCATGGACCAGGAGACCAGTTTGCCAACCAGTGCAAATCCCACCTGGCGCCGCAAGTCATCTTTGCGCCATAAAATTTTTAAACGCCTTCCGGTAAGCCGGGAAATCGCCCAGCATGATGCCATAGGTTTTAAACGATTGCCTAATCCTCCAGCACAGTAGCAAATGATAGTTTTATCCCTCATGTTGCACCTTGGTTCGCAGACTCTCAATGTGTTTGAATTTTTCGATCTGGGCAACCAGCTCCCGTGCAATGCGTTCTATGGGGGAGCGCCAGCTGCGGTGTTCATCCTGGCGAAAAAGACGTATGCCCGGATACCAGGGTGATTTTTCTCCTTTGGGCATCCAGCGCCAGTCCGGAATATAGGGTAAAAGGACCCAGGCCGGGCGTCCCATGGCGCCTGCCAGATGAGCTACGGAGGTATCGATGGAAATTAAAAGATCCATATTGGCTAAAACGGCTGCGGTGTCGGAAAAATCATTCAGCTCAGGCCCAAAGTTTGTCAGCCATTCATATGCCCTGGCCTGTTTGTCAGGATCATGTTTTTGCAAGCCGTAAAAAGTCAGGCAGTTATGGCGTGAGAGGGATTCAAACTCTGAAAGAGGACAGCGCCGGGCAGGATCGGCATCCGATCCGGACCAGACTATGCCAATCTTGAGGCCCTTGCTTTTTATTCTCATATGCCAGTGTTTTATTTTTTCTGGATCAGCAGCCAGGTAGGGAATTGTATTGGGAATGGTTTCCGGCAAAGTTCCCATTATCCCAGGCAAGCTGGGCAAGGGTGTACAATAGTCGCAATTTTTAGGAGGCTTGCCCGGTTTTTCGCGGATTACCAGTTCATCGGCCAGGTTTTGACCGGAAAACAGTTGATGCAAGCCGGGCCGGATTTCAAAAATAATACGGGCTCCTGATTGTTTGGCCATGGTAAGGTAACGGGCGAGCATGAATGTGTCGCCAAAACCCTGCTCATCATAAACCAAAAGTGTTTTCCCGCTGATGTCTTCACCTCGCCATAAAGGCAAACCATGGCGATTAGGATAGCCGCTGCCGTCGGGATACTTACAAAGACGCCATTCGTACTCGCTCCAGCCGCGGGCATACCTGCCCAGGAGCAGCAAAACAAGCGCCAGGTTAAAATGCGCCTCTGAATAATCAGGTTTCAGCGCAATCGCCCGCTCATACATCCTGACTGCGTCCTGAAAACGAAAGGTTAGCCGTAACAGGTTGCCCAAATTACATGCTGATTCAGCAGAATCAGGGTGCAGGGCAAGCGCTTGCTTTAAAAGCCTTTGGGCTTGTCCAAAGTCTCCGGTTTTCATCAGGCAGGTTGCAAGATTATTCAGTGCGCCAAGAAAATCGGGCTTTGAGCGCACCGCCTGATGATAATGAAAAATTGCAGATTCAAATTCTTTTTTAGTTTCGTGCAATTTGGCCAGGAAAAAATGCCCTTTGGCATAGCCGGGATCACAGGTAATGGCTTTTTCAAACGATGTTCGCGCTGCTTTGTCATCACCGAGCCCCGTATAGGCTAAACCTGCGTTGATGTGAAACGGGGCCACCCCCGGCGACAGGGATAAGGCTTGCTCAAATGCCTCCAAAGCCTGAGCATAGTGTTTTTGCGCCATCAAAACCAATCCCAGGTCGTTATGGTAGTCCGCCGTTGAATTGTTACACGATATCAGTTTATGCAATAAATCCCTGGCTTTTGGGTAATCGCTTTGCCCATAGTACGCCATAGCCTGCAAATGCAATGCACGCAAATGACCGGGATTTTTCTCAAGAATGCGTTCGCAGATGCGTTGTGAACCGGTCAAGTCACCGGATAGATAACGCTTTGCCGCATCCTCGTATTCAAGGTTGCATTCCATCGTGTAAGTTTTTGCCCCAGGAGATGTTAATCAGCGCCCATACGAAAATGTCTTTTTTCGGATGGACTCGGGACAATGGCCCGAACTATGAATAATAAAATTAAGCGGCCTTATTGCCAATGCGCCGCAGGAAAAAATTTGCAATATCTGTGCCCTTTGTTTTTTTCGATTCCGGTTGTTTAGGAAGCAGGATTTAAGATTATCCAGCAAGAATTCCCGGTAATTTATTGCCGGGAGAAGTCACTTTGATAGTATTGATTTGACGCTTTGGCTGAACAGCGGCTTCATTTTTGCGGATTATTTTGTCAAAATATTGGCGTAACATTTTTACTTAATCAACAATTATGAATTGTTGCGTACGTTTGTCACGTTGGCATATCTTTTGCCTCATACTGATATTATGGAAAAAAACGTTTTTCACCCGGCTAATAATGGTCCTGCAGAGCAAGCGCCGGCTCCAAGCCGCAGTTTTGTGATTCCCGTATTGGACATGTCGCCGCATAGTCCTTATAGTATTCAAACCCTGCTCAACGATCTAAGCCGGATTCAGGGCGAAGTGATTTGCATTTTCAACAGCAATGAAACGTTTACGCAATTAAAAGACCATCCCCGTATTGATAAATATTGTTACAATAAGCTCAACGCCGGGGTTAGCCGATCCTGGAATATCGGGATTAACATGGCCGAGGCGCGATCAGTGTTTATCATGAACGCGGATCTGCATGTATTGCCCTTGGCAATAGAGCAACTTGAGTCCTACCTGTATGAATTGCCCAATGCCGTTATGGTGGGCCCTCAGGGCACGCACCTTGATTTTCGGAATCTGCGCATTGTTCAGTATTTTGAAAAAGGCGGTTTTGATAAGCCGATACGCACCCATGATGTTTCCGGTTTTTTCTTTGCCTTGCATTTGGAGCGTTTTCTCAAGTACAAGCTTTGTTTCGATGTGCGTTACAGCCCTTGTTTTATGGAAGAATGGGATATGGGAATGCAGGTTATTGAAGCCGGACTTGCCTGTTACGCTGTTCCCGTGCATGGATTTGAACATGAATGGGGTATCTCATCGGAAAAAGACGACCGGCCTATAAACTACTTCGGGCGCACGATTTACCGTAACGGGATCATCCGCTCCAATCGAGAAAAATTCCGTATGAAATGGTTTGGAACCGAGCAATGAAAATATTGTTTATCACCCATGAATATTCCAATTATGTGCCGGATCTTCTCTTGCACGGTCTTCGTAAATTAATGGGCCCCGATGTCGTGGATTATCCGCGAAAGAATTGCCTTTACGAAGGCATCCTCGGTGGCATCATTTGCCCTGACGATCAGCGCTTCCCTGGCTGGTTTCCCGGTGACAACGGACAAATAGACCGGACCGATATCTGGGCTAAAGCGGCCACAGGATACTTTGATTATGTTTTATGTGACATCAGGGCAATCCCTTTGCTGAAAAATCAACTTGATAACTGGCCGGGTCATTGTGTGATTATTGATGGTGAAGATATGCCCCAGCTACAAGTCAAGCCCGGCCCGTATGTCGTGTGCCGGCGGGAAACTGATGGATCGGGGTATAGCATTCCTTTGCCCATGGCTTTACCCGAGGAACTGTTGCGCTGGATCAGCCGGTACGATAATTTGTCTAAAACCTACACGATTGGTTTTCTTGGAAGCACCCATGACGGGCGGCGCAGGCAATTTATTGAAACCTTGGCGTCGCATTACCCGGACACCCTTTTCCAGGTTACGGCGCTGCCTTCCATGCAATCCCCCCAGCCGCAGGGGCGCCTGGGCCGGGATCAGTATTACCAAAAATTGCAGCAATGCCGTATCGTTTTAACTTTGGCCGGAGCGGGTTATGACACGTTCCGCTTCTGGGAAAACGCCGCGTGCAACGCTGTGCATGTATCGCCTCGATTTCCATTGTTTATCCCCAACGATTTTTACCACGGCATTGAAATTGTGCGTTTTTACAACTTTGATGACTTGCGCCCCATCCTTGATGGCATTCTAGAAAAATCCGAAATTTGCTCATCCCTGATTTCCCAGGGCCGGAAAAAGCTGGTTGACTCACACTTGACAACACAACGGGCTGTCTATTTTCTGGATAGAATCATGGGCGCTTTCGGCCACTTGCGCGTCAAAAATGCAGCCTTATGAATCAAGGGCTGATTTAATCATCGAACAGTCAGGTTTTTTTTCGATCCTATACCAATTTTGCAAAAAATGCCTTTACTCCCGAACCTGATTGGCACCGCTCACAATGAACGGCTTGCCTTTGCATTTTACCAGGCATTTAATCATTATGGCCTGTGGGGCATCCAGGTTGGATGCCGTGGAATGAAAATCCAGCATTACAGCAAAACGGCAAATTAAACCCATTGGCCAAAAGAGTAAAAGTAGTCAAGTATGCATTTGCCATGTGTTCATATTTTGATGATTACAAATTTGTCATTTTTCTGTCATTTTATTGTTAGATTAAAGTGATAATAATGTATTTACCTTAGTTGCTCTTTATCAAAGTAATACATTTTAGCTCCTTTCTCACTAAATCTTATATGAACCGTCCTGCCAATTTATTCCCCGCCCCCCATCATAAAAATACCTGGCCGCTCAAATCGGGCGGCCCCGGTATTTATATTATGGGCAACCTGCAATCTGGCGTATGGCAGTTTTAAGGGCGCCGGAACCCCGGCGGCGGCTTGCCAATACATGGGCGTTAACTGGATCGGAATGGAACAAAGTGTTCGATGGCGTTAAAAAATTAATCTTTTTCTTCTAAATTCGTTAAAAGCTGATCGGCTTTGTTTTCTGATTTTTTGTTAGGCGTTCCAATCAAATAAAGCAGCGCATAGATATTAACAAGGGGGATGCAGCTAAGCAGTGTATATTTAGTAACATCTTTGCCTTTATTTTGCGCCAGGCGGCGGCAAATAAAGATTAACGGTATGCTTAATACGATTAGCGGCGATAAGGCGAATAGTAACTCAAGCGGCGTAATTACCACAAAATGTCTCCAAGTATTAAATTGAAATTTTTTAGCATGGACCAATTAAAAGTTCCAGCGATAAAAAAGGCGTATTAGGTAAAATGCCCTGCAAAGGAGCAAAATTTCATACTAAAGTAAATTACCAGGAGCAGTCTGGAGCTAAGGCGATTTGTGTTAAATAATATATTATCTTGCTTGTCCTTGAATTCGGTTTCGCTATGTTGCGTCAATGTGCACAGACAATTAGTATATAATCAGTATGCACCCATTGGCGCGCCTTGAAAACGAATCCAAATCTTGCGCAATAATGGTACATTGGCATTTTCCACGACCCTAAGCCCAATATGGTATCTGTTAAGATGCTATATTTTTTTCCGCCAATCGCCTAAATCGTATGCCCTTGGCTATATAAAGCTAAAAAAGTAGACCTAGTTCAAGTAAAAATCCGTAACCAAATCGATAAATTCTGATAGCAACTTTTCGCTGACCACGAAAATGTGTCCGGCGTTTTTTTCGATATGGCGGTGCATGCCGGTTCGAAATTCAGTCTTTTCGCAGAACTTTTCGCAGCCCATGATGCTGCTCAGGCAAGACCCGGCCGGCGATATCGGGTCCCGCGCACCCCCATAGTCAAGAAAACGCACACCGGCTTTGGGCAAACTGTCGATATCCACCGGACGTCCATCGAGGTGCGGTATCTTTGAAGGCAGGCAATAGGTGCGGTTTTCGATCTGGTTTTCCATGTAGATTTTTTGAATCCACTGCTTGTGGGCCCGGGCCGGGAAATTTGTGCCGTGGGTCAGCCAATAGATGAACGGCGCAGAATCCCTAATGGCCTCCCGGTCAAAGGCCCGGCGGAAAAAGCCGTACATATTGTTGTAGCGCACCCCGGGCTGAATCGCGTGCATGCCAAGGTCGATAATAATCGGCGGTACATTGACATCGCCGAACAGCTCATCCATCAGGTGTGCATCGTAGTATTTGCGGATTACTTGCCGCATGGGCCCTTGGCCGCTGCTATCATCATCGAACCTGATGGGAGTGGCCATCAAAACCACCTTGCAGATATCCATTTTTTCATTGCGGGCCAAACGCTCCTGGGCCCTGCGGGCTAGGTAGGGCACCATAAGTGTGCCTGCCATGCAGTAAGCCATAACCATGATTTCCCGGTTTTGATGCCGCTTGGCGATAAGATCAAGGTAGGCGTCATGCAGGGTTTGGCCGTAAAATGACAGACTCAGACCGGTGTCGAACGCACCGGGCTCACCGTTGTCTAACAGGTAAACTTCAAACCCTTTTTGTAAAAGGCCTTCAATGACAGATTTACCTGGCGCCAGGTCAAAAATTTCCGGCTTATTTATTAAGGGCGAAGCCAGGTAAAGGATCTTGCCGTTGGCGGTGACATTTGCGGGCAAAGGGTAATGGCGCAATGTCGATGCTTGCAGCTTCGATCCCGGCACAACGTTATAAGCTGAACACCCAATTTTGTTCTGGGTGGCGATCTCAGCGTAATGGTAAACGTCAAAAGCCTTTTCCGCATACAGATTCTCAAAGCGCCGGCGCATACTCTTTAAGTAGTGTTTAAAGGCCTGATCAGTTTTGGCGTGTTCATCTTTCAAGCAATAGGGAAGCTCGCCGTTATTATGGATAGGTTGTTCGGTAATTAGCATGAAAAAGCACTTGAGCAGATCTTTGAGAGCTTCTAAGCCCGTGCGCCCCCATGAATTGTAGTTATGTTCGAGCCAGGAGAATTCGGCCACGGCTTTTTTTAGGTAGTTTTTTCCCTGCTCTGTGGTGGTCAGCCGCAGCGTTTTGTCCATATCGAAGGCGCCATCGCTGATACATTGTCCGCACAAGTCATAAATCAATTTTGCATAGGTGCTTTTGGTCCAGTCGTTTTGTTCGGCAAAAATATCCGGATGGCGTCCGGTGCGTACAGAGATGCGAGCTGTTGTTTTAATCGGGTCGATTAAGAGCTTTTTCAACGCTTGGCGCTGAAAGCCGATGGCTAGGCTAAACGCCGGAGGCCAAAATGGCCAATAGAGACTTAAAGTGTCCAGGTAATGCTTTCCAACAAAGAGCTGTCTGACGGCAAAACCGGCAAATTCGCTTTTCCAATTGACTGCCGTTTGAGATTTAAGCGCGTAGCGGGCTGGAAATAGGTTTATCCAGGATAGGATCTGTTCAATCGAAAGCCTGTTTTGATCTTGTTTGTGCTTATGTTTTACTTTTTCCATCGCCATCTGGATCCTCCAAAAACCTAATATTCATATATATTGGCACTGATTGACTCAAGCGCAAGGCCGGATTTGGCGGAATGAAAATCCAATCAGGAAAAATCAGCAGTATCGGTTAATCTTGCTTTGCCTTGAGCAATAACCCGGTCTGATATACCGAATAAATTTTTTTCTTTGATAAGGTCAAGAAAAAGCATTGTAAGCTTGGGGTCAAACTGTTTGCCGGCGTTATTGACAAGCTCATCAATCACCTGCTGGCCGGATAATATTTCACGATAAGGCCGCTCGGACGTCATGGCCACAACGGCGTCTGCGATGGCAAGAATCCTGGCGCAGAAAGGGATTTGTTCACCCTTCAATCCATCGGGGTAACCTGTGCCGTCATATCTTTCATGGTGGTGCATCAGAACTTTTTTTTCGTTTGCAAGCAAGTCAAACTGTTCAGAGATATCAGCCAAAAGAAGTGGATGTTCCTTTACTTGTGCTATTTCAGCAGCGGTTAACTGTTTATTTTTATACAAAGTTTTGGGTAGCAGTATTTTTGTAAAATCGTGAATAACCGCTGCACATTGAACCGTTTCAATATCCATGGGATTTAGATCAAGTTTTGAGCCTATCATTGCTATATATTCCAAAACACGCGCGTTATGTTCCTTGAAAAAATCGCCCCCCATATCGTTCAACAAAGGCCTAAGGCTATCTAAGGCGGCGTTTGCGGTTTTTTCCAAAACTTGTTTCAAGATTTTTTTTAAATATGAATAATTGATTTCCCGGCTGTTTTCATCGGGCGATGCGGAAAAATTTTCCAGGTAAACTTTATACCGGTTCCGGCCCTGGGCTTTGGCCTGGTACAGCGCCCGGTCCGCATGGGTCAAAAGATTTTCCACCCGGGCCGGCATGCGGTGTTTTATAGAAGTAATACCGATGCTTACTGTAATGGTCGTTTCCTGAAAACCATTATTGTAAGGTTTGTTTTCGCAAAGTTGTCTTATTTTTTTAGCGACATTTTTGGCTCCATCAATGTTGGTATGAGGCAGTAGAACCAGAAATTCTTCTCCACCGTACCTAAAGCAAAAGTCAGCTCCTCTTATATTTCTGGACAGCCTGGCGCTGAACCGCTGCAATACAAAATCGCCGAATCCGTGTCCGTAGGTATCGTTGACTTCCTTGAAATAATCAAGATCCAATAACAGGCAGGCGAGTTCGGTGCCGTATCGTTTTGCGCGTTTAAATTCCTGTTTCAACACTTCATTCATATGGCGGCGGTTGTAGAGTCCTGTCAAATCATCACGGATAGCCATATGTTGGATTTTTGTTGTGGCCTGGGCTATCTCCCGCTTGAACCGGTATGCTTCGATACAGCAGCCGATACTCTCTAAAAGCTGTTTCGGGTTAAGACTGGTTTTTGACAGATAATCACATGCGCCTGCCTTGATAATTCGTCTGGCGATATTTTCATCGCCATGTCTTGTGATAACGATGGCCGGAATTGTAATCCCCTTGGCTCTTATCCATTGCAAAAAATCAATACCGTTTGCGCCGACAAGTTTGTATTCCATAAGGATGAGGTCAAAAGCACCCTCGGTCAGCGCCTGCATTGCTTTGGCGGAATTTGGAGCATTAGCCAGTGTAATATGCTTTTGATTGGACAAATAGGAACTGATTAATTGAAGATCACGTTCCGAATCATCTACTAATAAAATGTTGATTTGTTCGTTTAGAACAAATCCCATGTTTTTTTCTGACGCCATTGCCGTGTCAAAGTGATAGATATTGTTCATCTTTTTGACGATGCCGGATATCCTGTTTACAGCTTCTCCAATCCGGTTAATGTGCCTTTCCCATTGCACAGGCAGATTGTTTTCCAGGCGCATAATTTCAACGCTGCCCATTAATGTCATAAGCGGCTGATTAAGCTCATTGCAGGAATTTCCGGACATTTGCATCATTACCTTGAGACGCTCTTGCTGGATTATCGATTTTTGTTGTTCCAGGATTTTAAGATTGGCTTCACTTAAATCAGCGCTGTTTTTTTCGATAATGGCTTTTTGTTTGCTTAATTCTATAAAAACACCGACTTTACTTTTTAATATTTCCGGCTCCAGAGGCTTGAAAAGGTAATCAACCGCTCCTGAGTAATATCCTTTGAAAACATGCTTTTGTTCTTTGCTGATGGCCGTAATAAAAATTATCGGAATATGTTTAGTATCCTCGTTGCCCCGTATCAATTCGGCAGTTTCAAATCCATTCATCACAGGCATTTGAACATCGAGCAAAATCAAGGAAAAATCATTTTCAAGCACTTGGGTAAGGGCTTCTACACCGGATGTGGCGCGTATAAATTTCGCGTCCAAACTGGAAAGCACTTTTTCCAGAGCGATAAGGTTTTCCAGCCTATCGTCTACGATCAGTATCTTTGTTTTTTGTAAAGATGTCATCGCTTTTCATCGTAAACATCATTATCTTTATAATTATAATTGGTCTGCAAAGCAGAGATTAACTGCTCAATCAACAGGGGGCTGGTAATGTAAAGGTCTGCTCCGGCAGCTAAAAATTCTTCCCGGGTTTCGTCCTTGACCTCCTGGCTCAGCGTTATGATTAATAGTTTTTTTGCTCTTTGCAGTATCCGGATTTTACGAATTAAATCTATCCACCTTAGATTATCGAATTTGACATTAATTAGCATAAAATTAATCATTTGATTTTGCTCCAAACAGATCAGCGCCTTATCTTCGCTATTGACTTTTTTAACGTTTATACCGTAGCTTTCCAGCATATTGGCTGTAGTGAAAAGACTGCGCACATCTTCATCCACAACCAGGGCTTTCAAGCCGGATAAAATTTTCCAGTCCTCATCAATGTCAGGTTTTGAATTCTGATTGCCCATTGCGGTTTTGAATTCCGGTTTGGGGCGTGATTTCATTCTGCGGCTGTTTTTCACCCTATCTGATTGTTCAAGCTCTTCAGGAATATAAAGAGTAAATATCGAGCCTTTTTCTTGTGTGCTTTTTACTTTGATATGGCCGCCGAGAAGATCGGCCAGTTTTTTGGAAATTGAAAGACCCAATCCGGTACCGCCGTATTGGCGTGAAATACTGCCATCGCCTTGTTCGAACGCCTCAAAAATATATTTTTGCAAGGATTCCGGAATGCCAATACCCGTATCAGTCACAGAAATAGCAATGTTTTTTTCCAATTGATGTATATTGTAAAAAGGAATGTGTCTTTCGTCAGGCTTGAAAAATTTAACGATAACCTTGCCTGAGGAAGTAAATTTTACTGCATTGAATACCAGATTTTGTATAATCTGTTCCAGTTTTTGCGGATCGGTGCGAATAGTTGGAGGCAAGTCTTTATCTATGATAATTTCAAATTCAAGTTTCTTTTCCCGGGCGATAGGCCCAAGATAGGAATTAATCTGGCCGGCCAGATCGCAAAGCGCCATATCTGAAATATACGCAATCATATGACCTGATTCTATTTTTTCAAGGTCCAGAATATCATTAATTAATAAAAGCAGGCTATTGCCTGCCCGATCAATTACCTGGATGGATTCAAGCTGGTCCTGGGTAAGGTTGTCGTGCTTGTTTTGGCAAAGCTCATTTGCCAACAATAACATGGCGTTGAGGGGACTGCGCAATTCGTGGGACATATTGGCTAAAAATTCGCTTTTGGCTTTGTTTGCTGTATCGGCGGCAATTTTAGCCGCCTGTAATTTCTTCTCATATTGTCTTCGCAATGTGACATCGGTCAATGTAATCAGCCGGGCCGGCCGATTTTCCCATACGATTTGAGCTGACCGCATTACCGCGACACCTTGTCCCATGTTTTTACGATAGATATCTATTTCGGTAAATTTATCAGATACAATAATCGGAAAGTCGAACTGGCTGCCCACAATTTCTTCAGCCTCTCGATCAAAAAGTATCTCAACGGCTGGATTGATAAACAAGACAATTCCCTCTTGATCTACTACGATGATACCCTCCGAGCTTTTTTCAACGATGGCGTTTGAACTGGCCCTGTTTTGGATGAGAGCTTCTTCGGCCAGTTTTCGCAGGGTAATATCGGTAAGCATGGCAATGAAGGTATGTTTCGTATCCATTTTAAACGGTACTATACGGCCCACGACAATGTACGAGTTGAGCATAACCGGTTGATTTTCATCGATATGAACAGGATCGTCTCCAATTGCTTCTATCAACGATCGGATCCGGCTGGCATGTTCTTTGGAAAACAAACTGAAAAAACTCGAAGTCAGGATTCTATGTTCGGGCTCGCCAACCAGATCCACGGCGCTTTCATTGACATAGATAATTTTGCCATCAGTAGTGAATTCAAATAGCGGTTCGACGATATTTTTTAAAATAGTTCCCATGCGGTACTGCAATCCAAGCAGCTCCTTGCTTAGCTGACGCACATTATCATATTCTTCAATAACGATATCGGCAGGGGGATGGTAATTATCTGTTTTTGAAGTTTTTTTAATAATATCAATTAAATTTTGGACGAAATCGGGTGAGCCTTTGACCAGGCAAGCGTCAGCGCCGTATTCGGCCGGATTGACATCCGCTGCCGTTGTCGTAGCACTAATAATGATCAGGCGGACATGCTTGAGTGCTTGCATTTGACGAATAATATCGCATAATTCAAAGCCCGACAGGTAAGGCATCACCAGATCGACCGTTATGATGTCAGGTGTGTAGTTTTTCAAAATGTCCAAAGCTTCAATGCCGTCACCAGCAGTTTTTACGGAAATTGCAAGGCTTTCGATAATATGGGCGATGCTTTTTACGCTGATCGGATCGTTGTCGATGATAAGAGCTTTTTTCATTGTGAATTTTACCTGATTTTTTATGCTTGATTTTTAATTTCGCAACGCATTATCACTTAAGAATTTGGCCATACTCCCAGATTGATCATCAACTGTTGTTTATCGGACGAATCTCCGACAATGCGCCTTTCCGGAAGCGGTGTTTTTTTAATTAGAACGGGTGTGGCAAATAAGTCCTCTTATTCAATCATTTGCCAACAATCGAGCACATCAACGATCTTTAGCTCATACCGGCCTTTGAGCTCGTTGTGGCAGATTTTTTGCAAATTGGTCACCGTATATCTTGATTTGTCTGTATTGCCCCCCAATGATCAATGTTAAGCGATTTTTTTCCATACCAATCATCCTTCAAAAGATAGACAAAAGTTAAGATTATCCGGAACCGGCAATGACTCTATGAATATCTGGAAAATGCAGCAAAAAGTATGCCCGAATTAGAGATAATGTCCATCCGTGAATGGCCAATTTGCTCGATATCTTCGCTGTGCTGAAGTTTTATCATCGGAATATCAACTTTATGCTTATTAATCAGTGGCCTGCAGTAAAATTTTTCGCACGCCTTGATTTCGGCCAATCAGCCAAATACGCCTGTTTTGCCGATGGGCATCAGGTATGTTTTTTTAGTTCATTATCTTTTTGGCCTTATACTTGCAGACTTTTTAAATTCATTGACTTTGTGATTCAAAACCAGAACTTCAGCAAAGGCATTCGGTATCAACTAACCGGGTGTATTTTATCTTGAAGATCTATTGTTTTGATAACGTTATCAAGAAAACACTGAATATAGCACATATTTTATATGAGCTGTAGGCGGTTGGGCATCTTTTGCGTCAGATCCTTGACATTGACACATATCAGTAGCGCTTTTTTTAGGAGCATAGAGCCGGTTTGGAAAATGTAAGTTTCAGGTCTGCAATTTTCTGCTTGAGAAAAAATAGTTGCAGCAGTTCGCAATGGGCATTAGTTGCAAAGAGACAATTCACATGAAAACGGAAAAAACAGTTCACGTGTTGCATATCGAGAACGATCCGGATGATGTCCGGTATATTGCCGATAACTTAAAAGGGCCTTATGGGCATTTTGAACTTGAAGTGGCCGGTACATTATCTGAAGGTTTAGATAGCATATTCCGGCTTTGTTTTAATGTAATATCGGCCGATGTTTTGGCTCGTTTGAATCATGCAAGGCCAAATAGCGCTGATGACGAGGACATAAAAAAACAATTTTTATCAGCAGTACAGAATTGTTTAATTCAAGGTCCGGTTTTTGATAAACTTGATGAGTTTGATCAAGATGATAGAGACAGGCTTGACAATCTTTTCAATGAAAGCAGGAAGAAAAAATGCTGCTGACTTGCAGCTTTTACTCGAGCAGGTATTTATCTGAAAACAAAAGTTTTGCAGATGAAAATTAAATCAAAAGACATTATTCCATGCTTTAGCCGCAGCATTTTGCAGGTAGATGAATTACCAGCGCTACCTGAAGAATGTTTCAGCCAAGGTGTTCAACGGATCTTGCGAATCGATTC
The DNA here is from genome assembly GCA_024230435.1 of Desulfobacteraceae bacterium. Classification (GTDB taxonomy): domain Bacteria; phylum Desulfobacterota; class Desulfobacteria; order Desulfobacterales; family Desulfosarcinaceae; genus UBA2230. The sequence continues at coordinate 29,334 of JAAERL010001107.1, read as the reverse complement.
GCAAGACGGTCAACTCAATTTGAGACTTAATTTGGGACAACAAATACCTGTTAAAAGTTTTGACTGCGTTCTTATTGGCATGGCTGGCCGTGAATTGAGCCGGATAGAAAATCTTTTGGAACCGCTAACCGGTTTGCTGGCTGATTATGGTCAAATAACTATACTGTTCACAGGTCATGTTCAGGCGCCCTATCAACCGGAAGATCTTGATCAAAGGTTATTGCCCTTCAAGCTAATGCGTTACCGGCATGGCGTTTTATCCCATGGCCCGGATGCAAATACCCTCTGGGTATTAATTCTGGTTAAAACGGATTATAACCCGGTGGCACATGCCCGCGAGCTGAGCCACAACGCACGGCCGGACTGTTCCATTGCAATAATGGATGCGATTCCAATGGATTTAATTCCCAATACCCAAACACTGGCCCGGCTGTCCCTTGAAAAACAGCGGTTTTACTTTCACTGGCAGCAATTAAGGCATGAAATCGAACCGGTTCATGCATTGTTCAGTAAAGCCAGGAGGGAATTTGCCCAGGTAACGGCGCTTAACCCGCATTTTCCGGAAAGCTATCGTTTGCATGCCGATTATTGGGCATACATGGGAAGACCGGATATGGCGGCCCGCGTCCTTCGATCTCTTGATCAGAGCCTGCCGGACCCGGAAAACAAGCGCCGCCTGCAAAAGTTGAACGGAAAAATCTCCTGTTCCCGGGACGAACACGAAACTGCTCCGATGTGGGAGGCAAAAGGGCGTTGCCCGCGAATTTTGATAATTACCCATGATCATTCTGATTATGGCATGGATACCCTGTACCATGGCTTATGTCATCTTCTCGGCCCCGAAAACGTTGTGGAGTTTCCCTGGAAGCCTACATTACATGGTCAAAACAGGCAAGCTGCTGAAAATTATCCTTGTTTTTTTGATTTTCCAGGTAAGGTGCAATCGGTGGCAAGTCTTGTCAATGAACTGCAACTGGGAAAATTTGATGTCATCATATATGCTGACGTGGTCCAGATGGCCTATACCAGCGAAGTGCGCCGCCTTGCCGGGGCTGCATCCGGTTTACCCATCGTTTGTTATGATACCTGGGACGATTGCTATACTCCTTTGCATATCGTGCTTAAGTATTTTGAGCGGGATCAATTCGATCTTATATTCAAGCGTGAAATGCTGGCGGGTGTGGATTATGGACCAATAACTTTTCCCCTGCCGTTTGGTTATCCGCAAGGCCAGCATCGGCCTGACTTTTCCCAAAGCCGTGAGAGCAATATATTTTGGGCTGGAAAATGCGAATATGGATTAAGGCCCGTGTATATCCCAGCCCTTGAAAATCAATTGGGATGCTCACTGGACCGGCTTTACAATCAAACCGAATACTTGGAAAAATTAAGGAAAAGCGGAATCGGTATAAGCTTTTTTGGATGCGGGTTTGACACAGTTCGTTATTGGGAACTTCCGGCCAACGGAGTTATGTTGCTGGCCGAACGGCCGCCAATTCGAATTCCATTTGATTTTGTTGATCATGAATCAGCGGTGTTTTTTGACGATTTGGCCCAGCTTCAGGAAACCATACGCACCTATCAGGCAAATCCCAAACGCATCAGCCAAATTGCCCGGGCAGGTTATGAGCATTACCGGCGTTATCACACATCCGTGGCCAGAGCGCGCCAGATGCTGGGCCGGATGGAGCAAATGGGGTTGCTCAAAAGTGTGCCGCGCAGTGTTGCCGCTGACCAGCCTTGGGTTGCTGAGCCAAACGGGTTACCCCTTTCAATGGTAAATGAGCCGAAACCGTCTTTGAACGAACCTGGTAACGAGTGTCTGTATCTGGGATTGGTCAAGGGAAACGGCTATGGCTGGGGTGTATGCAGCCGCTATCTCATTAAAGAATTATCAAGGCTGCGTCCGGTTTGCGTGATCAATGAAGACGATGGCTCTGCGTTTAATTCCGGCTTGGAGGGCAGATTGTTTCAGGCTCTGACGGATATTAATTTTGCACCCATGTTTGAACAGGCGCACGGTAGAAAAAATTACGGTTATACCTTTTTTGAAAACGAGCTGACCGAAACTTCTCTGGAAAACGCGAAACGTTTCGACTTGGTGCTGGCAGGTTCGGCCTGGTGCAGGGACCAAATGCTGGAAAAAGGCATCACGCATTGTGATATCCTGATTCAGGGAATTGACACCCGGATATTCTATCCTATTTTAAAGGAAAAGGAACAAGACAGGTTCGTTATTTTTTCAGGAGGTAAATTCGAATTGCGTAAAGGCCAGGATCTGGTTCTGCGGGCCGTTAAAATACTCCAGGAAAAATACCCGGATGTATGGCTGCTTAATTGCTGGCGCAATCTGTGGCCGGGGTCCGTAAAACTGATGAGCTATTCTAAAGATATCCGGTTCGAATACAAAGAAAATGAGCCCTGGATACAAACCATGCAGCGCACTTATATTCAAAATGGTTTGGATCCTGATAGAATTATTACATATGACCTTGTTGCCCAGGAAGACCAAAGAGAGCTTTATGCCCAAACCGATATTGGTTTGTTTCCCAATAGATGCGAAGGCGGAACCAATCTGGTGCTCATGGAGTACATGGCCTGCGGCAAACCTGTAATTGCATCCTACACAAGCGGTCACCGGGATATCCTGAATTCGCAGAACTCTCTTTTGCTTCACAACCTCGAACCTTTAAAGATTACAGGGGCCAGCGGTCAACTCATCGCCCAATGGAGCAATCCATCGCTGGATGAAATTGTGGCCCTGCTGGAAAAAGCATATCATCACAGGGATGCGCTCAAACCGTTGGCCAGGCAGGCAGGAAAAGATCTGAAACAGTTTACATGGGAGCGCAGCGCACACCGTTTGCTGGAGATAATTGATTAAAGCAAAATGTTATAAATATAAAAAATTAGGCGATTGGCGGACAGTTGCCGCAGGTGGCACTGTTTTTGCTTTTTTTACTCGCCTAAGCGGGAGCGAATGCGCGAATGCCTGGATTAAAAGCAAAAAAACAAAACAGAGCGAATCAATTCTTTGAGCAGGGAAACGTTTTTCTCGCGGCTGATGAGTTTGACAGGGCTATTAGCGCCTATAGCCAGGCGCTCAAGCTCAATTTCCGGATGTCCGAATGCCATTTTAACAGCGGTGTTGTTTATCACCATAAAGGAAACCTGGACAAAGCCGTATCGCATTACAAGCAGGCCATCCGTTTTAATCCTGGATTAACCCAGGCTCATTTTAATCTTGCCCACGCATTTTCGGATCTGAATCAAACGGATCTTGCAGCAAGGTTGTACCGATCCGTACTGGCCCATAATCCCGGCCATGTTGAGGCTGCCTACAATTTGGCAAACCTGTACCAAGGCGCGGGGCTTTTGGATCAGGCCCTCAAGGCCTATGAAAACGTCATTCGGATCAATGTCAACTACACAAGAGCATGGAACAACCTGGGCGTTATTCACCTGGCCTGGGATCAGTTAAAGCAAGCCGAACTTTGTTTCCGGCAGGCCCTGATCAGTCAACCGGAAATGCATGAGGCATACTACAATCTTGGGATTGTTTGTCAAAAACAAGGCCGTTTCGAAGCCGGTCTTGACTATTATGCCAAAGCGCTTTCCATCAACCCGGAGTACCCCTGCGCCCGCTGGCTTCACGCTTTAAGCCTGCCAATGCTTTACAGTGACAAAGAACAAATCTGGCAGGCACGAAAGCGCTTTACCACAAACCTGGATCGGCTTATCGCAAATACTTTTGTGGATACCGCAGAGCAAAAACGCCTGGCGCTGGAAGCAATTGCCACTACGGCCAATTTTTACCTGCAATACCAGGGCAAGAATGACCGGGATTTGCAAAAAAAATATGGCGATTTTGCGGCCATAATCCTGGCGGCAAATTTTCCCGAATGGTCATTGCGCAGACCTATGCCGCCGGTGGGGCAAAACTCGAAAATTCGAATAGGCTATGTCTCTTCGCTGATGTACAGCCACACCATTGGTGCTTTTCTATTGGGATGGCTGACACATCACGACCGTCAAAGCTTTGAAATTTATTGTTATCATGTGGGTAATCGTACCGATGCGCTTACCGGTTGGATCAAAGGGCAGGTTGATCATTTTTATCATTTGCCCGGCAGTTTCGAGATCGCCGCCAATCAAATCTATGGTGACGATCTTCATTTTTTGATTCATACCGATATCGGAATGAATCCGGTTACTCTGCTTTTGGCAGGTCTACGCCTGGCCCCGGTTCAATGCAAAGGCTGGGGGCATCCTGTCACAACCGGCTTGCCTACAATCGATTATTATTTAACCAGTGAATTAATGGAGCCTGAAAATGAGGCTTCCCATTATACAGAAAAAACGATACGTCTGCCCAACCTGGCCTTATCGCATTCAGCGCCTCGACTGCCTGCCCGGCCTCGCGGCAGGGATTTTTTCGGCTTTCCAGAAAACCGAATCATCTACCTGTCTACTCAGTCCTTGTTCAAATATCTGCCCCAACACGATGATATTTACCCGCAAATTGCAAAACAGGTTCCAAATGCGCTGTTTGTATTCATCGCACACAGCAGTGATTATGCCACCGGGCTGTTCAAACAACGGCTGGCGAACGCCTTTCATCGCGAGGGACTCGATGCCCGAACATATTGCCGGTTTGCGGACAGGCTTAATCACCCTGATTTTTTAAGCTTGAACCTGGCTGCGGATGTATTGCTGGACACTTTGGACTGGTCTGGGGGCAAAACCTGTTTGGAAGCATTGTGGTGCGGATTGCCCTTAGTGACCTTGCCGGGTGAATTTATGCGCGGCCGTCATGCCTATGCATTTTTAAAACGTATCGATTTACCGGAAACAATTGCTGAAGACAAAAACGATTATATTCGAATTGCAGCTCAAATAGGATTGGATCGGAATTTTCAATGCAAAATTCGAGAACATATTCAAAATAAAAAGCATCTGTTATTCAATGACGGCAGTGTCATCAAAAGCCTGGAAGCCTTTTTGAAAAAGGAATACGTCCAATACTGTTTGCCTAAAAACAAAGTTTATACAAAATCTGATGATCCGGCAAAATATCACCATGGACAAGGCCTTGAGTTGCTTAATGAGGGCAAATATGGAGATGCGCTGATATCTTTTGAAAAAGCCATTGCGTGGATTCCGAATCATCTTGGCGTAAATCCCTGGTTTCAAAAATATTTGCTGAACGGAAACGGCCCGGTAGACTATCAGCCTGGTTTTATCGCCCAAATTTATGTTGATTTGGCCCAAAGCCAGGCAAAGCTCGACCGTTTAGAGGACAGCCTTCAATCTTGCAAAGCAGCTTTGCGCTTTGAACCATGTCACCGTCAGGCCGCGGATTATTATCACCAAATAGTGAATCAAGCTTGCAAGTATGAGCCAATGCAAAGTAAGCCGCTATTGGAGCAAAGTGCCGCATCTATCCAAGCTCCGGTAAACCTGCTGAATAAATTGACACTTTTAGTGGTGACAAATTTTACAAAAAAGCTCAAACACAATCGTCATCTGTCTCCTCCCGGCCTTGGATTACTGGAAAAAACCTGGTCATCACTTTTACAGGTCGCCGGGAAAGGATTAGCCGGTCAATGTCCCAAATTTTTAGCCCTGGATCTGTCCATGGAACCGGCAGAGGAAGAAAAAAAATACAAAACAAACCTTGCCCGTTTTGCCTGCCGGCACGGTTTTTCATTTTATGCTTTTGAGTATAGCGGTCTTCAGTTTGTTATTAAAACAATGCTTGAAAAAATAACTACGCCTTATTTTATGCTGATCGAACACGATTGGCAGTTCATGCTGCCGTTCGTTGACATAAATCTGTTACTGGCGCTGTTTGAAAGCCGGCGGCAAATCAATTACATCCGTTTCAACAAAAGAAACAATATAATCGCAGGCTATGATGTGCTTATGAAAAGGGAAACCCGATGGCCTCAGGCTAAATTAATACAAACTGTCTGTCACTCCAACAATCCATCTATCAGACGCACTGACGTTTTCAAAGATACCTGGTTGCCCATTTGTTTTAAAGATCCCCTATGCCGCGTATCGTCCAACCTGCGTGGAACAGCCTTTGGAATAGAAGAGCCGCTTTTTAAACAGTACCTCGTGGATGTGCGTCAGATGGGATTTACCAAGGCTCATGAAAAATGGGGTGTCTATGTCTACGGCGATTATGAAACCGCGCCGAAAATTATCCATTAAGGAGAGTAGGGTATGCGCAAATGCAAAATCGCTCCTTGCTTAAAAAAAATCTTACTGTTTCAAGGCATCCGGGCTATTGCCATTGCTTGCATAACGGCCGGGGCCAACCGTTCGGCTGACCGGACTTTTGTTTGATATTAGGGCCTTGGAATCAAATTGAAATTTATATTCAAGAGCATTTTGAGGCTCAGTTGGGCCATAGTATTTGCACGGCATGCATCAAAAAGTTTTATCCGGCAATGGAATTTTTAAGACTATCAACCGACAATTCCCGGCAATTAATTGCCGGGGCAGTCACAAAACAAAGAATTATCAACAATGGCTATAGATGAATATATAAAATTACTGGGCAACAAGTGCTACAATGTGTGCGGACAGATGACACAGGCTCTTGTATCAATGGAAAATATTAAAACAATAAAATCATCTTCCTCTCATATAAACTATAAAAATGCCATAATTATCCCTTACGAAAATCAAGACGAAAAATTCAAAGGCAAGTTCGTATTGGGCTTCAATGACAATGCCATGGCCGTTAAGCTGGCTTCGGCCATTTCGCGCAATGTGGGAATGCCCGATGTGGATGAATTGGACGATATGGCCAGGGATTTTCTTTTTGAGTTCATGAATACAGTCGTCGGGGAAGTTATTACCGGATGGGATGAACTTGGCTTGACCGCTGATTTTTCACCCCCTGAGTTTGTTGAAGATTTTAATTTAGATGATATCAGCAACAAGGATGTATCAATTCATGCCATAACACTCGGGCTGGACACTGATCCAATTACGATACTGGTCTATTTTGAAGAATCGAGTCTGAATCCGTTGGAAGGTAAAAAAATACTTGTGGTGGATGACTCCAAAATGATCCGCCATTTATTGGCAAGCGAGTTTGAAAAGTACGGCTGTCAAGTCAGTCAGGCCGAAAATGGGCTCGATGGTGTAAAGCATGTGCAGGCCGATAAGCCCGACCTGATTTTCATGGATCTTATCATGCCGAAAATGGGAGGTCTGGAAGCTATTCGATTAATAAGAGATATATATCCCGAAATAAATATTATCGTATTTACATCGTCATCTAAAAAACAAGAGGTGGTAACCGCCGCATCATATAAGGTCAAAGGCTATGTCAAAAAGCCTATTCAAATGGAAAAACTCCTCAAACTAGTCAATACGTGCTTTGAATCGTAAGGGCGGATAAGATTCTGCAAACAGTCAATGTTCTGCCGTTGTCCGCTCAACTTTTACACCAGAGCTTGTTTATATATTTTTAACTATTTAAAATTATGTGAAAATGACATTGATACAGGAAAACTTGACGGATATTGGGGACCCCAAACCCAATTTGCTTATCAATCTCTGGTTTGACTTCTTATCAAAAGAAAAAAAGCTGAGCTTTGGCGTCCTGAAGATCTTCCCGATTAAAATCCGGGCAACTGGCCATCCCGGAAGCTATAGGAGAACATTATCAGATTTTATGGCGAAATTTGGAAAAACCAGACCAACATCGATTTGCCGTATTCGCATACGCTGGCATTGGAAAAATTTTCTACTATCAGCAGGTTTTTGTGTCATGAAAGAGTTCATGGCAGTCTGCTGAGAATTCTGACAAGAAATCTGATCTTGCCCGGTTCATGGTTGATGATAATGATCCATGAACTGATTATAGCGGTAGGTTGTATAATCTTTTTTGCGAATCAGGAAAGAACCGTATTTTCCCGGAGGGAAATCAAACAGCTTAAATTTCCAGATAAACGGATTCAACTCCTCTCTTGACCAGAAGGACAAATGTTTTTCGTAAGGATTTTCATAAATTTCCGGTTGTGTCCATGCTTCGCCCAAAGGGATATTCAGAATTATATATTTTTCCGCCTTAACCATGCAGCGATCTAAAAATTCCCATGCTTTTTGTTTCTCGAAATGCTCCAGAATATCTCCTAATATCACCATGTCATAGCTGTCCATTTGTTCAATGATATCAAAGGCATCGCCAATGTAGATATGATCGTAAATTTCCCGCTGAAATGTTTGAATGTAATTTTCAAACACTTCAATACCATCGATACGCACTTGCCATTGTTCTTTGCGGTAGCGTTCGCCCATCATGACATCCAGAAGATCTCTGGCTAAAAATCCCAGTTTGCCATTACCAAGGCCGATATCCAGAATCGAATCGGGCCTGGTTACTGCCAAGTAGTTAATAAAGATTGGGATATGCGAAAATGGACTGGTTGGCATTAATTATCTCTTTCTAATTGCAATGTATTTTGCAGTTGATGTGAGCCTTGAGTTACAGACAAGTTGGAAATGATACTTAAAATAACATCATCCCAAAGCTTGGGTGTGTTTTGACGGAAAAGCCGCATTCCCGGATACCAGATAGTGTTTTTACCCCTCATTGTCCAACGCCAATCCGGTATAAAAGGCACCAGCATCCACACTAACTTGCCCATCGCACCGGCCAGGTGAGCCACAGCGGTATCCACTGAAATGAGCAAATCCAACTGATGGACAACACCGGCAGTGTCTGCAAAATCTTTTAACCGGGTTCCAATTTCAATAGGCCGGATACTTTCCGGCAGGGTACGGATTTGTTTAACCGCCGGTCCTGTTTGCAAGGACACAAAAGCAACGTTTTTCATTTTCAGTAAAGGCAGCAACGTTTTCAACGGGCAGGAGCGGTTGTGATCATTGGTATGTTCCGGGCGTCCGGCCCAAACCAATCCGATTTTATAGCCCGAGCCGGGTAATTGACTGCGCCATGCTTCTATTTTTTCAGGATCGGCAAAAATATAGGGCACAACACCCGGAATAGTTTCTGGCGTAGTGGCGAAAATTTTGGGTAAACTCAACAGCGGCACATAATAATCGTAAGGCTGGCTCGTTGGTTTTTGCTTGGGTCTGGGAACGATTTTATCGACGCCGATCAGGCATTTGAAAAGATCGATAAGTTCAGGGCGGGTTTCAAAAATGACGGATTCACACCGTCTTTTAACTAACGGCAAATAGCGGACAAATTGAAGCGTATCGCCGATTCCCTGCTCATCGTGAACCAAAATGCGTGTTCCCGGCGCATCCTGGCCTTGCCAGCGCTTTCCTTTTAACCGAAAAGGGTAGAGTGTATTGGCGATAGGGATCTTAAATCGCCATTCAAAGTCTTTCCAGCCTTGCCGGTAGGATCGCTTCAATAAGTAAACAAAAGAGCGGTTCCAATACGCCGTTGCAAAATTCGGATCAATGCTCAGGGCTCTGGTAAAACAGGTCATCGCCCGGTCCAGTTCTCCGATGTTTTTACATGCCAGCCCCATATTGTTCCAGGCCTCGGTGTAATCGGAGCGCAGTTCAATTGCATATTTGAGATACTTCAGGGCTTGTCCGAAATCCTCATTTAATTGAAAAACGCTGCCCAGGTTATAATAGCCTTCAGCCAGTTCCGGTTTCAGCTCAATGACTTTCCGGTAACAGTCAATGGCTTCATTGTAGCGTTTTTGATTGCGGTAAGCATTGCCCAGGTTGTTGTGGAAAATTTCCATAGTTGGAGCTAACGCTATTGCTTTTTTATAATATCTTTCCGCCTCGTCCGGATTTTTTAGAACCAGGCAGGTTTCGGCAAGATTATACCAGGCATTTGCAAAGTCAGGTTCCAGGCGGCAAGCTTGCCTTAAGATGTTTAAGGCCTGTTCAGGGTGAGTCTCGCGCAGGATCATCCCCATGTTATTTAAGGCCTGAACATGGGCAGGATTTATCGACAATACGTACTGGTAGGCCCTTAATGCTTTTGGATTCTCTTTTTGTGACTGGTATTCATTGCCAAGGTTATAGGCGGCTTGGGCATTATGCGGTTCTATGCGCAGAGCTTCAAGGTAAGCATCGCAAGCCTCTTTCGTCCGGTTCAGTTTCGCATAAGCGTCTGCAAGGTTAAAATGAGCCTGGGCCAGGTCCGGATTTTTACGCAACGCAAGCCAATAGTGCTCAATGGCCTCATGGATTCGATTTTGCTTGTGAAAGGCTACAGCTAAATTATAGAGGATTTGTGCGCAATCACTGTTTAAATCCAAAGCCTTTTGATAACACGTGATCGCTTGTTCGTAATTTCCCTGGCAAAGATAGTTGTTGCCATGATCAAAGCAGGTCTGTGTTTGTTCATCCGTATTCATAAAGGTAAAAAACAAAACTATATGCTTAAATCGGACCCGAGGGTGACCCGCGCAGGCCGGCAGCGATATTTTGATTTATTTTAATAAGAATATTCAGTTTTTCCGTGGCCGGAAAGGCCATGGTGTCAAAAATTCGCTTATCAATAAAACGGCTGAGCAGAAGCAGATCCCGTTTTAAATTGGCGGGCAAAGGATTGTCCTTGCTAGCGATTTCCATCTGAAAAATATTCCATATCCGCTGATTATACCGCAAGGCTTCATCCAGCCGTTTATTTCGATCGGGGTCGTCCCAGGTTCTTTGACAATCGAGCAACTTTAGCGCCGCTTGTGTAAGTACGCGTGCTTCGGTTTCCCGCCCGGACATGGTTGTTTTGTCTACGCTTTGATATGCTTTAACTGCATTGGGTTGCACGTTTAATTACCTCCTGTTCAAAATCAATCAGTTTTTTTGCTAATTTAAGCGCCTGGTAATAGTTCATCTGAAATATCTGGTCATTCAGCCGGTCAATCAGTTCAATTGATCGTGGTGCGGCCGATAAAAAATCCTGGACCAATTCCCAATACAGTTCGTGATGAGCTTTAAGATTTTGATTGTCTACATACATCAACTGGATGACGAAATAAATTCGGCGTGCCGGTGAAATTGCTTCTTCGGCGCCAAGGATGTTTTTTTGACGCAGAACCGGCACTTCGTTTTCGACTGAGAATTCGGTTTTCGACGGTCCGTTAGTGATTACGGCCCCGCCTAAAATGACACGTTCTCGAGGTTTTAGGGTAATCTTCAGCGCCATGGCGTTTCTCTGTGAATCAATTGTGTCGGTAAAATCATCTTTATATATAAATGAAGTTTGCAGTTTTTATGCCATTAAGTTGTGATGGATGTCATAAGCTTATTGGCTTCCGCGGCAAAAGCGTTCCGGCGTTCATGTATGGTTTTTTCCGCCTCTGCCAGCCGGGCAAATGCCCGGTTGATGATTTTATCGGAAGCATCTTCGGGCAAAGATTCAATGTTCAGACCTTCGGGACCGGTATGTAAGCGCTGGTGGCGGATAACCATCGCAGGCGATGATTCATCTGCCCGGTAAGACCAATCCCCGCCACTGGGTGTGCCGTTATCGGCTCCTGAAATCTTCTCCGGAGATTTTTCCGGAGCAGGAACAGTCAGCTGGTCAATCATTTTACGCAATGAATTAAATTGCCGCAGGTATTCCGACCGCTCTTTGCTGTCAACGGTAAACGGCGGGTAGTGTTTGACCACTTTATCCAAGGCGCCCATCATCTGGCGCAAATTATGTTCAATCTTATCTATGTTTTTATCCACAGAGCGCAGCTGCTGCGCCAAAGTGTTGGCCTTTGAGTTGGCGCCATTTAATTTATTGAGTTGAATCCGGTCTTGAGAAGATAACGTGACATTGTCTGAAGCGTGTTTTCGCTTAATTTGATGTGGGAGATGTTTAACAAGGTTATCCTGCCCCTTTTTTTTATTATTTAGATAAGGATCAGTGCGATAAACCGGAATTTGTAATCGTATAGCTTTAGAATCGTCAATTTTCATGTCAGTGCTCCCATTGAAATTGACCAGGCAGGGAGAAACCCCCCTGCCTTTGAATCAATGTATCCGAGAATTTTTATCTATGATGCACTATGATAATGATTAGAATAGACGCATCACTGACTGGGCGGCCTGGGAAGCCAGACTCAAAGAGGTCGTACCAAGTGACTGACGTGTTTGGAGCATCAGCATGTTGGCGCCTTCTTCATTCATGTCGGCATTGGTCAGGTTCGCCGCACCGTCTTCCAAGGTATTGATCATACCTGTGGTAAAATCCTGCCGGATTGTAATGGTACTCAAGTTGGTTGACAGTTTGGAAGCTTCAGTACGCAATGCCGAGCGCGCCGTATCCAGTTGTGTAATAGCGGAGCTGATTGCTAATTTTTTCGCCGTTCCCCCTTCGCTGACCCAACCGTTTTCGCCAAAGGTGGCCAAGCTCAAAGTTTCGCCCTCAGCACTGGAGTCAAAACCTGTCATGGTCAGGGAGCTGTCACCTTGTTCGTCAAATGAAACCGTGTGAGTGACACCTGTGCCTTCTAACAAGTTTACGCCTTTGTATCCCGAATCCTCCGCCAGGAAGTCGATTTGGTCCAACACTTGTTCATACTGACTATAAAGTGTATTAATTGAATCCGTTGTGGATGCTGACAATGCACTTTGCGCCAGTGATTTAGCCGAGGCGATCAGTGCTGTAACTGATTCCACGCCTTCATTTGCAGCGCTCACCAACTGGATGGATTCCGCCATTTCGTCCTTACGGGAGGCCAAGTCCTCCGCGCGTTGGCGATGGCCCAAAGCAGTAAAATAGTTTACAGGATCATCAATCGCGGATTGTACGCGCTGACCTGTAGCGAGCCGTTTTTGGGTTGTTTCCATCAAAACATTGGTTTTTTGAAGGCTGAAAAGATTTTTACGCATTCCTGAGGTTAGGGTGATTGCATTTACGGCCATAGTGTTTCTCCTTTTCTGGGTATTAGCGGCCATTCTGGCCTATTGGGACAAAATTTTACTAAATTGTTCTCCGGCGCTGGAGCTCCTTTCCAAATCGCCTCCCTTCCAGCTTAGATTGCGCCTTCAAAACTACTATCGTTTGCCGCGGCGTAAACTTAAGGCGATCCGCGGAAAAAAAGAATAATGGGCCGTATTGATGGAATAAAAATTTTTCCTTGAGCGTTTTTGGTGAAACCTTGATCAGCCGTGTATCTGTAAAAGGCTTTTAAGTATTTGAAAACGAATCTAAAATCGTTGAAATGCCGGTATCGCCGCAATCCTGGATCGCCTAATTGCAAATTGCAAAGACCTTTTCAACTTGCATATCGGATTGTCAGCAAACAGGTCATATTAAAATGCCCTAACTTATATTAAGTAATTTAAAGACCCTTAACCTATTACTGAAATAGATGGCCGATGAATGGCTACGGTTTCTAAGAAAACAAGTGTTATATTTTGTTAGAATCAGTTGCATAATGCAAAAAAAAACGTTGTGAAAAGAGCCTGCATAGTTGCCTGTCTGCTTGAATCGTATCTGTTCAAGGTCAGCGTTTTTTTTATAACGGCCTAAGGTTATTTTGTTTTGGGATTGATCGTGCCTGCATTGGCTGCAAAGCGTCAAATATCAATTCCACCCGGCGATTTAATGGCACATGCTTTGCTAATTTTGTTTGTCTCCGTCAATTAAAATCTCAAAACCGGCTATAAGGGAGGATAATTGTGCAAAATGATGCAGCCCTCGCAAACGAAAATGCTGCGGATAGTCCTGTCCGTTCAACGTCGTATGATCTTGAACAGATGTTGGAACAAAATGGTTATATGGGAGTTATTGGAAAATGCAGATGTATGAATCAGGTTTTTCAGTTAGTCGAAAGGGTTGCCGATAGTGACAGCACGATTTTGATAAACGGTGAAACAGGAACCGGAAAAGGGATGGTAGCCAAAGCCATCCATAAACGTTCCTACCGGTCAAATAAACCTTTCGTTTCGATCAATTGCGGCGCAATTCCCGAAAATCTACTGGAAAGTGAACTTTTTGGGCACGTCAAAGGCGCATTTACCGGAGCCACGGCGGCAAAAACCGGGAAATTTGAAATCGCCAATGGCGGCACGATTTTCTTGGATGAAATCGGAGATATGAGTCCCGACTTGCAGGTCAAAGTTTTAAAGGTCCTGGAGGAAAGGGAGTTTGAACCGGTAGGCGGATGCAAATCCGTTAAGGTGGATGTGCGCATTATAGCCGCAACCCACCGTGACCTTGAAGAACAAGTCCAAAAGGGCCATTTCAGAGAAGATTTGTTTTATCGATTGTATGTGATTCCAATCCAACTGCCCAGTCTTAAAGACCGCATCACCGACATTGGACTATTAGCCGAGTATTTTGTCCAAAAACTCAATCATGAAAAAGGAACCCGGATCAGCGGCGTATCTCAAGATGCATTAAATCATCTGATACACCATCATTGGCCCGGCAATGTCAGGGAACTGGCAAACCTTATGGAGCGGCTCGTGGTGTTAAAAGGCGAGGGGGAAATAGGCCAGGACGACTTACCGGAGAAAATCAAATCCGAAACGCAGTCCGGCTTATCCGCTCACTCGATTGAACTGAGCCCGGATGGTATCTGCCTGAACACCGCAGTTAGCGAATTTGAGAAAAATCTGATCTATCAATCCCTGGAAAAAACCGATTGGGTCAAGAACAAAGCGGCCAAGCTGCTTCAAGTAAAGCGCACCACGCTGGTTGAAAAAATAAAGCGATACGAGCTTCATAAATGCGCCTGATGAAAAAGGCTTCACTCATACATGCCAATAGCCCGTTAAGGGGATAAAAATGAATAAGCCGCCAACTTCCGGATCTGCCGGAGATGAATTTGAGCCCCATTGTTTTCCGTCCATCGAAAAAGCTGCCCCGCCGGATAAAACCCAAGATGCGCAATGTGGTCTTTTTCAGCCCATGTTCGATTGTGACGCGGATGGTCAAGGCCCGGATGGCAAGACCGGTGCAAAAACACGATATAGCGAAAGGATTGAACGGATACGGCAAAAAGGATACGAGGAAGGTTTTTCCGATGGCTGCCGGGAATCTTCTAAAATAGCGAAAGCATCCTTTAAACCCAATCTTCAGCAATTTTTTCAGTCCCTGGAAGATGCGATGACATACCATCAGGGTGTCATTTCTGAAGGCGCAAGGAATGCTTTTGAAATGGCTATCCATATTACACGTCAAATCCTTGCATCACCGCACAGCACTGTGCTTGAAGACTACTCGGCAATGCAATCGTACGTGTTGGACGATATGACCAGGGCTTACCAAACCACTATTAAAATGCATCCCGGCGCCATTTCACAGTTAAAAGACCTGGCCGTCAGTAACCAAATGGATTGGCCGCATTATGAGATCGCCGATATTCAGGGGGCCGATGATATCCCCCCGGACGGGCTCAACATTGTCATGGAGCTGGCATCGCACGATAAGATGGTTGAGCAGGCGCTTGAACTGATAAAATCTCATATCGGTGAGTTCCCCAACAAAACAGATTCAGCAAGAAAACCGGTTCAGGCAAAATAAAACCTGAACCTCACATCTTCAGAGCCTGCAATCCTATCTTCCAGGCCCGTGACGCAAACGTGGCATACTTGTTGCTCTAATCTTAAATTCGATTAGTTCGTCAAGTTCGGTAAAACCGGCTCGATATAAAAAAACAAAAGCGTTTTTTTAACGTTTAGGGTCTTCCACGACCCTTAATCTCCTGATTCGTAGAGTTAATATCATTAAGAAGTATCTGGGCGCCATGGACGATTTTACCATCCACATACTGTGTTCCCGTCAAGGTCTGCAAAAACAACTATCAGGCTGGTTGCGCAATGCCGGTTACCGGGTCACTGAACTGCTTTCTTTTTCCGAACTTGAACGCATCGCAGAAGGGGGCCTGTCCGATTTGCTGATCCTCGACGATCAGCTTGCCGGTATTTGCAGCGAAAACCTTAAAACTTTTTTACAATCCGCTGATCAACTCCCGCCTGTTTTGCTGGTCGCGCAAAAGGCTTCGGTACAAAGAGCGGTTGAAGTGATGCACTGGGGAGTTTACGACTATATTCAGTCAGATGTTGCTGAACACCTTTTTATAGATTGCATATCAAGGGTAAAACAAAATTTTAACGGCGATGCAAAACAAACCTGCCTGGCCCCGCCTGGCCCCGCGTCCATAGTGACTAAAGCGCCTGCTTTGCTAAAACTTTTGGATACAGCCCGGCGGGTGGCGCCCTCAAACGCCACGGTTCTGATCCAGGGAGAAAGCGGTACCGGCAAAGAGCTGTTGGCAAGGTTTATCCATGAAAACAGCAATCGGCCTACGGACCGGTTTGTGGCCATGAACTGTGCGGCCTTGCCGGACAGTCTGGCCGAAAGCGAGCTTTTCGGATATGAGCGGGGCGCATTTACCGGTGCGGCTCAACGCAAAACCGGCAGGTTCGAACAAGCCGACAAAGGAACCCTTTTGCTCGATGAGATCAGCGAAATGCCCCTTATCCTCCAGGCCAAGCTGCTACGCGTTTTGCAGGAAAAACAGGTGGACAGGATCGGCGGAAAACAGGCCGTATCGGTGGACACGCGCGTCATCGCAACCACGAACCGGGATTTGGCCCAAATGGTCAAACAAGGCCAATTCAGGCAAGATCTATATTACCGCTTGCGCGTCATTCCCTTGACAATACCGCCGCTGCGGGACCGAATTGAAGATATTCCTCTTTTGGTGGAGCATTTCATCTCAAAGCTGTGCACTGCCGGCCGGGCGACCAAGCCTGTCTTGAGCCCGGAAGCCTTAAGCTCGTTAAGCCAATGGAAGTGGCCCGGAAATGTACGCGAGCTTGAAAACGCCATAGAACGTGCGATTCTGATAAGCGGTGATCACACCATCGAACCGGAAGATCTTTTGCTAGATCAGGACATGACCGATCCTTCCGGGCGCGGAGACAAAACACTGGTAGGACATACCGTAAAGGAGCTGGAAAAAAAGCTTATCGAACAAACCCTTTCTCATGCCGATCAAAACAGAACCCTGGCCGCCAAAATGCTCGGTGTCAGCATCCGCACCTTGCGCAATAAGTTGCGCGAATACCGTGAAACACAAGATATGCCTTGTTTTTAAAATTTATAAGCGTTGATGATTTTGCCTGCCCGCCGGTTTGCAAGACCCTTACCCCCCCCTGCCGGCAAAGTTTGCCTAGCCGTCGATCTTTTGACTACCGCTTGCGCTCTTGGCGATAGGACCCGCCTTAGAAAAAATAAATAATTCCAACTACAAGAAATCTACCAAGGCCTCGCTGAAAAAGCTGGTATGCAAATTGCTCAAATACCATTACCAACAGGAGAATTAAAAAATGGACAATCAATATTTGTTTGATAAGACCATCACATTAGCTTCTAATTCACTTAATCTGCGCGCCCGGCGCCATGAGCTGATTCTTTCAAATATCGCCAATGCCGATACCCCCGGCTACAAGTCATTCGATCTAATGGTGGATCAGGCCCTGAAAGCCAAACCGGGCGAGAATCACGCTCCTATCGCTGTTGCGCGAACCCATGGCGCTCACCTTTGCGCAAAAAGCGGCCCTGGTCTCAATTACCGCAACTTTGTGTATGAAACCCCAGGGTTGGACCAGTTGCGCGGAGACGGCAACACCGTGGATATGGAAAGACAAATGTCCAGCCTGACGGAAAATCAAATAATGTACAAAGCCTGTGCCCAAATTTTGAGCAAAAAATTCCAGGGGCTCGTCAATGCCATTAAAGGAGGTAAACAGTAAACATGAACTTTTTGGACGCATTGAAAACCAGCGCCAGCGGTCTTAGCGCGCAAAGAGTGCGCATGAACCTGATCGCAAACAATCTGGCTAACGTCAACACCACCAAAACGGAACAGGGCGGACCCTACAAAAGAAAGGACGCCATATTTGAGGCGGTCGCCGGACAAGTTGATTTTCATAAAACCCTGGCCGAAAGGTTAAACCCGGCAATTTCAGAAGTCAGGGTGGCCGATATCGTAAACGATAGCAATGCCCCGATTATGAAATATGATCCCAGCCACCCGGATGCCAATGAAAAAGGATATCTTGCGCTTCCCAATATTAATGTTGTTGAAGAAATGGTGAATATGATTTCCGCCACCCGCAGCTACGAAGCTAATGTAACGGCCATCGAAGCCACCAAGCAAATGGCTTCACAGGCTTTAGATATTGGGAGGTAAGAACGTAAATGGATATTAAAGCAATACAACAGGCGGCGCCGTCGATGCCCGCTCAAGCGGATAAAAGGTTAAATGCGGATAAATCCCTGGATAAAGAATCATTCGGGTATTGGCTGGAAAAATCTTTTACCGCCGTTAATGAAATGCAGCAAGAGGCCAGCCATGCGGCGACCAACCTGATGAGCGGTAAAAACAAGGATATCCACGGGACCATGATCGCTATCCAAAAAGCCGATGTGGCCATGAATCTGATGCTCGAAATAAGAAATAAAGTTATTTCGGCTTACGATGAAATTAAACGCATGCAGTTTTAGGTGAGTTAAGTTATGGCGCAAATAGGTTCTGAATTTTTCAATCAGCTCAAAGGTATTCTCCAGTCCATGACGGCTGGCAAACTGATCTCGCTTGGTGTTTTGGTTATCGGCAGTATTGTGGCTATGATAACCATCGTCACATGGTCGAGCAAGCCCGATTATATGCCTTTATACACACATTTGTCTCCTAACGATGCCGGTCAGGTGGTGGCCCAGCTACGTGAAGAAAAAATTCAATATAAGCTCTCCCATGACGGCGGCACGATTTTGATTCCCAGGGACCGTGTATATGAAGTTCGGCTGAATATGGCCGCCGAAGGACTGCCCAAGGGCGGCAGCATGGGCTTCGAGGTCTTTGACAATACCAAGCTGGGAATGACGGAATTTGTTCAGAACATCAACTATCAAAGGGCGTTGCAAGGAGAGTTGAGCCGCACGATCGATGGGCTGGAAGAAGTTCAAAGCTCGCGTGTACATATTGTTATCCCTGAAAAGTCTCTGTTTATTGAACAAGAAGAAGAAGCCAGCGCCTCGGTAATCCTGAAACTCAAACACGGACGCTGGATCAGTCAGGAACAAATCCAGGGCATTATCCATCTTGTTTCTTCAAGTGTGCCGCGCTTGACGCCTGATAACGTCACCATCGTGGATCATAACGGGAATCTGCTAACGGAAGATAAAAATGCTCCCATATCCGCAAAACTGAGCAACGATCAACTGGAATTTCAACTGCGCAAGGAAAAAGCGCTGGAAAAACAGGTTTCAACGATGCTTGAAAAGGTGCTGGGCAAAGACAAATCGATTGTAAGGGTCGCTTGTGAACTCGATTTTGTTCAGCAGGAAAAAACTGAAGAAACGTATTTGCCCGAAAACCAGGTGGTACGCAGTGAGCAGGTGTCCACAGAAGTCGCCTCTCAGGTCAAAGGCAGTCCTGCGGGCGTGCCGGGCATGGCCGCCAATATCACTGCCGGAGCAAAGGCAAATACGGAGCAAACTACTCCCACAGGATACGAAAAAAGAGATAATACCCGTAATTTTGAAATCGGTAAACGAACCAGCCACCAGGTTTTGCCCACCGGAAAACTGATGCGCCTTTCCGTGGCTGTCATTGTTGACGGGACATATGAAACTATAACTAAAGGTAAGGGAAAAAACAAACAAGAAGAAATTCAATATGTTTCCCGTACGGCTGAAGAAATGGCAACGCTGGAAAGCATCGTCAAACGGACGGTAAATTTCGACGATACAAGGGGCGATATGGTTAAAGTCGCCAACATGCCCTTCAGCACGGAAAAAATCATACCCGAACTGTCCGGCACAGACCCCTCATTGTTTGACAGACTAAAGGAATACGCCAGTTTGATCAAATATATTATTGCAGCGGTTTTTGTGTTGTTTACGTTTAATTATGTGGTCCGGCCCCTTGTTTTATGGCTCACGGATACCTCTTGGGAAGATGTGGAACTTTTCCAGCAGTTGCCCAGATCATTGGCTGAAATTGAAAAACAGTACTCCTTGGAGGATTCAGGAAAAGAATATGTTAATCAGGCGGCGCAATTGATTACCACCAAGCAGGAAGATTCCGCTAAATTAATGCAACAGTGGTTAAACGAAAGCTAACAGGCAGAATAGAAAATGGATGTAAAACAACTGACCGGTTCTGTAAAAGTTGCAATTGTGACCAATGCCATCGGAGCTATGGCCTCGCAGGCCATTTTCGAGCGCATGTCCGAAGACGAGCGCAAGTTAATTAAACGGCTGCAAAGCAAATTAGTGGGGATTCCAAGTGAGCTTGAGGAGCGGGTTGTAAAAGAATTTCTTAAAAAGTCAGGGGCTACATCCCAAATTCCGATACCGGAAATACCGCAAATCGAGGAAAGCCCGGAGACGGCTGAAACTAAAAAAAAGATCTCCCACATACAAAACCTCGAAGCTGTTCAGGATATTGAAGCCGAACAGCTTTACCAGTTGATACGTGATGAACACCCTCAAACCATTGCATTGATCCTTGTGCACCTGAATCCGAATGTGGCCAGTGATGTCCTGAGCAGTTTGCCCGATTCCGTCAAATCAGATGTTGCTGTGCGCATTGCCAGTCTGGACAAGGTATTGTCCGGAATGGTGGAGGAAATTGACAGGGTATTTGAGCAGATCCTGAAAAATAAAGATCATGCAACTACCCAACAAGCAGGAGGTGTTGCCCGTCTTGCCGATATTTTAAACGCCATCGACGGTGGGACCGCAGAACAGATCATCGACGAAATCGAAGAAGATGACCCTGACTTGGCAGATGAAATCAAGCAAATGATGTTCGTTTTTGATGATATCGTGCTAGTCGACGACAAGGGACTGCAGAAGGTGCTGCGCAGTGTGGAATCCAATGAGCTGGCAGTTGCCTTGAAAGCGTCCACCGAAGAAGTAAAACAAAAGATTTTCCGTAATATGTCCGACAGGGCCTCTGAAATTCTTAAAGAGGAAATAGAAGTTTCCGGCGCTGTTCGGATGAAGGATGTAACCGATGCTCAGCAAAAGGTCACGCGCATTATCCAGGAAATGGAACGCAAAGGTGAATTGATCATCAGCGGGCGCGGAGGCGAAGAGTACGTTTAGCGATGAAAGAAAAGGATAAAACCATGTCATTTCGTTTTCCGGTATTAGATTGCCCTGAAAATGAGCACCTGAAAGATTCTGAATCCGGCAAAATATCCGCTGAACAGGCACACAAGGAAGGTTACGCTTGCGGGCTGAACCAGGCAAGGGACAAAAACCTGGTTTCCGAAAAAGAAAAACTGCGCCGCCTTGGTGATTTGATGGCGCACACCAGCGATGCCCTGAAAGAACATAAAAAACATATTCGCGCCGTAGCGGAAAAAGATACCGTAGCGTTAGCGCTGTCTATCTCGCGCGAATTGGTGTTCCGGCAGATCAAAAAGAATCATCATGTCATTAAAAATGTTCTTGGCAAAGCCCTTGAAATGGTCAGAAACCATCAGCACCTGTGCATCAAAGCCCATCCGGACGATTGTGAAATTATTCGAGCAAGTTTGAGTGAATTGATAGCGGATTCGGAAACAGCGGAAAAAACCTGCGTAAAACCTGATCAAAGCATTCAGCAAGGCGGCTGCCTGGTTGAAACGGATTTCGGTGTTATTGATGCGCGGGTCGAAACTCAGCTTAAGACCACCATGCGGTCGTTAAGGGCTTTGGTAAACTCTGGTGAAAAACCGGTACATTATGCGCACGATTGCGCTCCGGCTTTTCAGGAAATATGGAATAGAGTCAAAAACATAACCTCCATTCGAACCTGCGGCCTGGTGAGCAAGGTCGTCGGTTTGGTCCTGGAGGCAAATGGTCCGGCCGTTCAACTCGGTTGCATGTGCGATATCTATGCTATGGATAGAATGGACAAAGATAAGCCCATAGCCGCCGAAGTTTTAGGCTTCCGCGACCAAACGGTTCTTATGATGCCATTAGAAGAGATAAGAGATATCGGACCGGGCAGCCGTGTTGTTGCAAAGGATGAGAAAGCCGCTATCGCGGTTGGGAGTAATTTATTGGGCCGTATTATTGACGGATTGGGCAATCCAATTGACGATCGCGGTCCAATTTTAACCGAAACGGCCTATCCTATCTATTCCAGCCCTATAAATCCCTTGCTGCGCAAACGAATCAGCACGCCCCTGGATTTAGGCATACGATGCATTAATGGCCTGCTAACTGTGGGCTGTGGTCAGCGAATGGGGATTTTTGCGGGATCGGGTGTCGGAAAAAGCGTGCTCATGGGTATGATTGCGCGAAAAAGCCAGGCGGATGTCAATGTCATCGCCCTGATTGGCGAGCGGGGCAGGGAACTCAATGAATTTATTGATAAGGAACTGGGCCCGGAAGGGCTGAAAAAATCTGTGGTCGTGGTTGCCACATCGGACCATTTGCCCTTGGTCAGGGTACGGGGCGCATTTGTCGCCACGGCAATAGCGGAATATTTTCGCGATCAGGGATTGAACGTGAACCTGATGATGGATTCACTGACCCGCTTTGCAATGGCCCAAAGGGAAATCGGGCTGGCATTGGGTGAGCCCCCCACCACCAAGGGCTACACGCCATCGGTGTTCACCCTTTTGCCCAAACTGCTGGAACGAACCGGAACCTCCGATCACAGCGGGTCTATTACAGGGCTTTATACCGTTTTAGTTGAAGGCGATGACATGAACGAACCCATTGCAGACGCCGCGCGTTCCATTTTAGACGGTCATATCGTGTTGAGCCGGGATCTGGCGGATCAAAACCATTACCCTGCAATTGATGTGCTGCGCAGCGTCAGCCGCGTCATGGAAGATATCGCTTCTTTGAACCATAAGCACAATGCCGGACGCATGAAAGAGATGCTGGCAACCTACCGCAAAGCTGAAGACCTGATTAACATCGGGGCCTATGTTGGCGGAAGCAATCCGAATATCGATCTGGCTATCAGTAAAATCAATCAAATCAACGGCTACTTGTGCCAGCAAATCAGTGAAAGTATCGATTTTGAAAAAAGTGTCAAGCTATTGGAAGAAATCATGAATAAATAAGATTCGAAATAAGGCTCTAAATAAGGCTTTAAATAAGAATCTAAGAAAAGGCCAGGGAACATGGCAGGAAAAATCGAACTATGAAATATCAGTTTAAATTAGAAGCGCTGCGCGGATTCAGACAACACCAGGAAGAGATCAAGCAAAAGGCGCTGGCCGGGGCCCAACGCGATTGTGAGGACGCATTAAATCAGCTTTCCGCCTATCTTGCCAAACGTGAAAAAATTGAAGAGGAAATGCAGCGTATTCAAACTGAAAGCACACAGGGCTGCCAG
Organism: Desulfobacteraceae bacterium; assembly: GCA_024230435.1. GTDB lineage: Bacteria > Desulfobacterota > Desulfobacteria > Desulfobacterales > Desulfosarcinaceae > UBA2230. The sequence continues at coordinate 6,010 of JAAERL010001107.1, read as the reverse complement.
CTTGCCGTTTATTATCATTACCTTGAAAAATTGGCACAGGATATTGAGGCGCAAAAACAAAAGATCGCCGAAATGGAAAAAGAGTGTGAACTGGCGCGTCTGGACCTGTTAAAAGCTGTGAAAAACCGCAAAACCCTGGATAAATTAAAAGACGAGGATCAAAAAAACTTTTTCAAAAACCTGGATCAAAAAGAAGAAAAGTTCATCAATGAAATGGCCATCAACCGTTTTAGTTTGAACCAAAGACAAGGAAGATAAGCATGGATGCCGTTTTGAAAGTTTTTCAGACCGCCGGTCCGGAGACAAAAGCCGCCGGCAAAGCAGTTCAGCAGATCGCAGGCAAAGCAGTTCAGCAGATCGCAGGCAGAACCTCCAGTTCGCAAGACCCGGATTCCGGCATTGCTGATACGGAATTTATGGACATTATGGGCAGTCTTTTGTCTGTACCCGCCGATCAACTTCCCGAGCGCCTGAAACAGCTTCAATCGATTATTCCCGAGCGCCTGAAACAGCTTCAATCGATTATTCCCGAGCAATTGAAACAGCTCCAATCGATTATTCCAGAGCAATTAAAACAGCTCCAATCGATTATTCCAGAGCGCCAGGATTTTGGGCTGCAATCTTGGACCGTAGATTCGGCGAACTCCGGTTCCAATCCGCAAGAAATGTTAAACCTTTTACTTCAAACTGTTTCAAATCGAGCAACGCATCAAGATCCAGGCGCTAATGATCTGATTCAGCCGCAAATCCGGTTGCCGGACACAGCTGCTGTAAATCCCGCTGGCCTTGAAATCAATCCGGTCCGGCCGGATCAGCATCAGCAAACCGGTCCGGGGCCTTTTGAGCAAAAGGCAGCCGATACAGATGTAATTAATGCGCAGATGATGAAAAACACTTTGGTTGAAACTGCAAACAGTGAAAAAACACAAATGCTCCAGTCAAAAGATCCGGCGCACGCAAAACCTGCAGCGGTACTTGAGAATCCATCTGCAAAGGTTGCCGGGCAAGGGCAAAACGGGGCGCTCAACAGCCAGGCGCCGCTTTTGGGCAAAGCCGGGAATGAAAACGTTAGTCAGCACGTTTCACTTTTAGTTGATGCGGACAAAACGGCAAACAAGAATACAAAACAGCAATCGGATCAAACGGATAAGAAAAACACGGCACTTGAGACCGCCAATTTTAGACAACGACCGGTTCAGGCTCAAACGGGAAAAGACGCATTGGCGGATCAATCCCTCATGTCCAAAAACGTTAAAAAATTGAAAGCGGACAACGAGCAGTTTCACAAGCCCGTTGAGTTCACTGAAAACGAGCAACATGTACAAGGTGGAAAAAATATACAAAATCAAGAGTTTGCCCGTGATACTATTCATCAGATGATTCAAAGCCGCATCAGCGATTCAGGCACGCATCGGCAACCGGCTTCCGCACCTGCTGAGCAAACGCCACAACCGGAACCTTTTACAAAAGATCTCCAATCCGATGTCATGCGCCAGGTCGTCAAGCGTATGACTTTGAAAACACACGGGCTGCAGCCTCAGATGCTGATAAAATTGAAACCCGAATTTTTAGGGGATCTGAATATTCAGGTCACTGCAGCCAAACAGCAGGTCATGGTGAAGGTAACCGCGGATTCACACGTTGTAAAAGAGATGATTGAGCAAAATCTTCAAATACTGAAAACCGAGCTGAGTCAGCATGGATTAGAAATCGATAAGTTTGATGTTTTTGTGGGCAACGACAACAATTCTTTAAAACAGCAACAACAACAGCATTTGCGTCGGGCTAAAAACAACCGGAACGGCAAACCGGATCGTGTGGAACCGGACGCAGAACAAGAAACATCCGCATCGCTGCACCCGGCTCAGACCTTACCAAAGGTCGGTCAGCAATTCGGTGAAGTCGATTTTTTTGCTTAGGGATGAAAAAATAAAACGCGTTTGCATTGCAAAGCGGCAAAGGAGGATTTTACAGTGACAGTTTTAGGATTAGACAGCGTTGCATCCAGGGGGGGGCAAACCCTTGCGTCAGAAAAAAATACACTTGGCAAAAATGACTTTCTCAATTTGATGGTGGCCCAGTTGCAGGCGCAGGATCCTCTCAATCCAATGGACGGCACGGCTTATACGGCCCAGTTGGCGCAATTTAGCTCACTTGAGCAATTGCAGAACTTGAACACCACGTTGCAGGGAGTCGGCACGTCTCAGGAAATTTTAACCAATAGTCAAGCGGTCAATTTTATTGGAAAGGATATTACGGCCGTGGGGAATCAATTTAGCGTGAACGACCAGGAAAGCGACCCTTTGCAAATTAACCTTTCCGCGAACGCTGCAGCCGTTTACATCAAAATTTATGACGCCAATGGAAATTTTATCCGGGATATTGAAACCGGCTCGATGCCTGAGGGGCAAAATACGTACCAATGGGACGCCACGGATTATTTGGGAGGCCAGGCTCCTGACGGCAAATATACGTATGAAGTTTCGGCCATCGGCGATGGCGGCCAATTCGTGGAAGTCACTTCTTTTACGCAAGGCACGGTTACTGGGGTTAATTTTAAAAACGCAATTGCCTATTTGCTGACCGAGAATCAGGAAATTCCCATGGGAAATGTTGTCCAGGTGCTCGATAACAGCTTGGAATAAAAATATTTTAAATACATAGAAAAAAAAGGGGGGCACGTTTATGATTGGAGCACTTTATTCAGGAATTTCAGGTTTAAAAGCCAATACCAGCGCTTTAGCGGTTATCGGTGACAACATTGCCAATGTTAATACCACGGGATTTAAAGTTACCCGGGTCTCTTTTTCCAATGTGTTCAACTCCTCATTGGGGCAAAGCAGAATGCAGATCGGCCGTGGAGTTACAATGAGCGGCATGACTTCGAACTGGGAGGCCGGCGTTATGGAAACAAGCGCCAATGTAACAGATATGGCCATCAACGGGGAAGGGATGTTCATTATGCGTTCTTCAGACGGCAGCAGTCAATATTATACCCGGGCCGGCAAGTTTGAATTTGACAAGGACGGTTATCTTGTCAACCCGGATGGATATCAAGTACAAGGTTACCCAATCGAATCAGGCTCTTTACAACCCATGGCCGCCATCACCATGCCCGGTGGGCTCAGCGAGTCCAGTGCGACCGATAGCATTACCATGGAACTGAATCTTGATTCCGGTGCAAGTGATGGGGATATCTACGAAACAACCATTAGCGTCTATGATTCTTTGGGCGATATAGTCGAATTGGATTTTACCTTTACACGCGACAGTTCAGCCTCCGGCTGGACGTATGCTGTATCATCGTCTTCAGGTACGGCGACGTTAGCGAGCGCTAGTGGTGTTAACACCTTGGCATTCAATTCGGATGGGGAACTGGTTCCTGGCAGTAATGATCCGGCCAGCGCCAATCATGCCATTACTGTTACCGGGTTAACACCGGCTGCCGATTTGGCCCTTACCTGGAATTTTTTGGATTTGGCGGGAGCCACGGATGGCTCCGTTACTGGCTATTCCACCGATTCGGTGAAAATCGGTCAAACTCAAAATGGCTATCCCAGCGGGTTGCTTCAGGGTATTGGAGTAGATGAAGACGGTATTTTTACAGCCCTTTATTCCAATGGAACCATGTTAAACTTTGCCCAGGTAGCCTTGGCCGATTTTGCCAGCTATACCGGTTTGGCAAAGCAGGGCGGCAACTTATTCGTAAGCTCCCTGGCTTCGGGGCAACCGTCGATCACCATGCCCAACACGGCGGGCGTGGGCGCTATTGCGCCCAGTAGTCTGGAAATGTCCAACGTCGACCTGGCCACGGAGTTCGTGGAACTGATTACAAGCCAGCGGGCTTTTCAGGCAAATTCGAAGGTGATCACCACAAGCGACGAAGTGCTCACTGAGCTTATCAATATCAAGCGATAGGATTAACGGGCCCTGATGATGTGAATTATTAGGGCAACAAAAAACAGGCTAAAGGAAGTATTCTTCCAAAGCAGGGTTGCGGAAAAGCTCAATGCTGACAGTTTTCTGCAACCCTGTTTTATATTTGCCAGCAGATTGTGGTGTAGATATATCCTGGGTTATTGTGATTCATTTTGTTTGCTTAAAAACCTGTCAATGCCTTGACCCTTGAGTCCATGTTTGACGTGCAACTGTCTATGCGCCCGGTTTCAATTTATATATGTTTGGGTGCATAAAGACGTCCTTTTGAGTTTTTTTTCTTTATATTTCTAAATGTTAAATTCGCTTAGGCGATATCGGTCCGCCAAGGCCGCTTCGTCAACGCCAATGGCACACTCCATGCTATCCATTAAAATACAGAGAAATTTTCAATTTTACTGCAAAAACGGAGGATCGTGTGGATCTCGCAACCTTGCTCGGAATTGTAGTTGCCGGGACTTTGGTAGTCAGCTCCATCTTGGTGGGAGGTTCGGCCGGGTGGTTTATTAATTTTCCCGCAATAATGATTGTGCTTGGAGGAACCGTAGGAGCAACGTTGATCAATTATCCCCTGAGCGATTTGATCAGTGTTATCAAGGTAACCAAAAACGCTTTCCGGCATAAAACCCATAACCCCCTGGCCATGGTTCCCATTATGGTTGATTTGGCCAAAAAAGCCAGACGGGAAGGCATTCTTTCTTTTGAGAACACGCTAAAAGATATGGATGACCCGTTTATGGTTCGTGGAATTCAGATGGCCATTGACGGTATGAGCGCACAAGACATTGAAGATGTATTGTCTACGGAAATTTTGTGGTTGGAAGAACGTCATCGTCTAGGAGCTGAAATTTATTCCACCATGGGAACTTTTGCCCCGGCAGTGGGCATGCTGGGCACGATTATCGGTTTAGTGCAAATGCTGATGCAAATGAAAAATCCTACGGACATCGGGGCGCCCATGGCGGTTGCCCTGCTGACCACGTTTTACGGCACCTTGGTGGCGAACTTATTGTTTTTGCCGATTTCGGGCAAATTAAGAATACGCAGCAAGCAGGAAATACTCAACAAACAGATGGCAGTACGGGGGATTACGTCGATTCAAGCCGGTGATAACTATCGAATCGTTGAGCAAAAGCTAAAAGCTTTTATTTCTCCCGCGGCACAAAAAATACAGGATTCCGGGGCAACGTATGAGAACCGATAGACAGGTCGTCAAAACAGATCAGGACCCAACGCATTCCGGCGGCAGGGGCGGCTGGCAAATCATTTATACGGGCTTTATTCTGATCATGCTGACATTTTTTATCATGCTGACCTCGTTTTCATCCTTACAGCAGTCAAAAATAACACGTTTTGTCAGCGCATTTTCAACCGCCGTGAGCGTTTTTAACGGGGGAATACAGCTTGAATCCGGCAAAATGTTGATTGATTCGCAACACAGCATCGTTAACAAAGAAGACAAGTTGGCCCGGTTGTTTGAAAGCGTTTTGTATTTAAGGCAGAAAAGTGGCCTTGAGCACCTGGATCTGCGCACAGGTCCAAACGGTGTCGCTTTGACTTTATCGGACAACTTGCTGTTTGCCAGCGGCCGTGCGCAGTTATCACCTTCTGCTAACGGGCTGCTGGAAGAAATTGGAAAAATGGTTCAAAAAATTCCGGTTCCCATAAAAATTGAGGGGCATACGGATAACAGGCCCATCACTAACGCACAATTTGCTTCTAACTGGGAGCTGAGCACAGCACGTGCGATTGCCGTGTTACGCTACTTAGTCAATCAAACCGGGGTGGTTCCTGCAAGGTTATCAGCGGTGGGGTATGCTCAGTTTCAACCCGTATCGGCCAATGACACTGTGGCTGGCAGAGCCAAAAACCGGCGCGTGGAAATTGTATTTGAGTTAAGTAATGAGGATTTAGGGTCTTGAAAGTTGCAACAGCTAAGGCGATTGGCGGAAAAGAATATACCAGATTGAGCAGGATTTTTTTTCGTATTCAAGGCGTGCCAAAGTTTGCATACTTAACGTATTCGGGCTTTGGCATAACGCAGAAGACGGGAAAAAAGACATACAAGATGGTA
>JAAERL010001106.1 GCA_024230435.1 Desulfobacteraceae bacterium | reverse complement strand
GATGTTAGTTTGGATGCTTTTACAAAGCCAAATGCAATGGTGGTCAACGTGTTTTAATTTAATCCGAATCTGAAGCTGAATTACTTTTGGCGTACGTGGACGGATGGACAAGGAGCAAACGGGCGGGCGGACGGAACAGAAGATCTTCCGTTTCCCGTTTCCCGTTTCCCGCGTCTTTTCTACTTACATATCTGTGTTTCTTTTACCTTACCAAACTCGCCCAAACTCGCCAGCTAGCCGGGCAGTTACTTTTCATGTTTTGTACCTTGTGGAGAAGTGTCCTTGAATTTTGTGATGCCGGATGATGATCGTGGCGTGCGGATGAGAAGGGAATCAGGGGAAGTTCAACGTTCAGATTCAGATTCAGCCGAAAACTACACAATAGTACGACTACGTAGAAGAATGGGAAGGAGAAACGTGATAGATACTTGAAGCAGTATTGTCTTAAACGGGACCGAAAGGTGACGAAAAGATTTCGGTTCGCAAAAGGACAGCTCACATATACTACAATTTCGGGATCATTTGATTTTTCCCCACCCCTTTGTAAAATCTACCTATATAGGTAAAAAATATAGTTGAAAATCAAGTAGTAAATCTACCTAGGTAAAAAATATAGTTGCTTCTTAGTAGGAATTCACTATAAAAAAGTCCGCCAAGGGTGAAAATTCATCATTTCT
>JAAERL010001105.1 GCA_024230435.1 Desulfobacteraceae bacterium | reverse complement strand
GTGCACAACTAGGAGCTATAAAAGCACCACATACGCTCTTGACACTGCCAAACATGTAATTATAATGCTAAACAGATACCAAACCTTTTAGGACACATATAAACGGATCTAAAACTGGCTTATTGCACCACAAAGCTCGACTTTTTTGTCGAACATTATTTTTAACTAGCGGTTCACTAGCTAATATGTCGCCTATTTTGGCCAATTTATAAACCCGTTTGTGAGATAATTACTTCGGTTTATTCATAAAGGTATATAGGAAGGCCTAAAATCGTTCGAATTGTCTTACAAGAGGGTTTCTATTCTTCGTAGAATTCCATAGGACGTTTATGCAGTAATTGCCTCGATTTGCTGAAATCAGAAAGTGAAGGGTTGTGTACCAGTACAAAAAATTATAAATACACAAAGGGGCTCCCTCACACAAATTTTTACCAGATTAGCCCCTGAAAACAGGCCAAACCTTAAGGAAGTAGTCCAAAACAGGCAAAAATCAATATATTTTCTTGACGGGCTAACTATCGCCAAACACTTTTCCATCTCCACACAACACCACGGCTGTGTCCCTTGAAAAAGCGACTGTAAAATCGACCAAGGCAGTACCACTCTAAGTGGGACTCCAAGATAAATG
>JAAERL010001104.1 GCA_024230435.1 Desulfobacteraceae bacterium | reverse complement strand
GCCGCTGCGTCCTTTTTTCTTCTCTTTTTTAAAAGTTCCCCGCTTTAGCCTCCCCTCTAGCTACCCTTGTTACTTATATTGCGAAGTGAATCAAATCGCGAAAAAAATGAGTAAAATCGGACTCCTAAAAATCTGAGAAAAGCCAAATTTCCGTTCAGGAACAGAAGGTTGACAATATTTTATTGATTAATTCAATTGAACGTAGGAATAAGATACATAATCAGCAATGTTGACAACCTTCCTCTTTCTCCTACATTGGAATAGTATAATATATTTTTGGCAGTAATTATAATATGCCGCCGAGAAACATAAAAGCCCATGACGCCAAAAGTGTATGAACTGAAAAAGCAAGGAAGATTGGCAGCATCCTTGCGATCGCACTACCTCCTCGATTGTTTCCATCACTGCCATTCCCAGACACAACTAATGGCATCATCTGTTTGAGACCAAGTCGGCGAAGGAGGTCGAGTCGGGAGTCAAATCAGGAACGAGCGCCCTGGATTCCTCCACCATCAGTGACATCACTGTCGAGCCTACAGTGAAAATCGTCCAAAACGACGCGACGTTCTCCCCTTTGCTACCGCCTACCAAGAGGCCCATGACGTTGCCGACGCTCTCGTCTCG
>JAAERL010001103.1 GCA_024230435.1 Desulfobacteraceae bacterium | reverse complement strand
TACCATCTTGTATGTCTTTTTTCCCGTCTTCTGCGTTATGCCAAAGCCCGAATACGTTAAGTATGCAAACTTTGGCACGCCTTGAATACGAAAAAAAATCGAAGCTCAATCTGGTATATTCTTTTCCGCCAATCGCCTAAGCAGGCATTTCGGGCTGTGCGCCGCGGTGAAAAAATAAACGGCTGCTATACCTTCAATAGGCCAGTCTATGGTTTTGATTTTTTCACCTCGGTTTCTGAGATAACCGGGCAATAAACGGTTTGTGAATCAGACGGGCTTTTGCTGGTTTGGCAAAGCCTGCAACGTTCAACGCCGCACTGCTGGCACGAATAACAATCCGGGCAGTTATGTTTTTTCTTATGCCTGCCAGATGACTGGGGGACATAAATCTTGCCTTTCAGTCCCGGGTGGGTTTTCCATGCCATGCTTGCCGCCGTTTTTCTTTTGGCTTGCTTGGCAATTAAGAAAGTTGTTGAAAAGTTAGGGCATTTTGGGCCATTCTATCGTTTTCGCTGCCGATTTATTAGTTGCCAGGCAAGAGTATAATGGGCGTGAAGCTTTTCCGCCCTGTTAATGTTAATTGTTTGAGAGTATGAATCAAAACGGCATTGTCAACCGTTATCACCAGGTATTATGGCATGGGATTTACGGTAAAGACGCCGGTTAAAGGTTTGATATGACAGGATATGTTCACATTTATACGGGCGATGGAAAAGGCAAGACAACTGCGGCTTTGGGACTTGCGGTAAGGGCGATGGGGGCCGGGTTGAGGATCTATGTCGGTCAATTTATGAAAAAGTTTGAATATAGCGAACTTTCTGGCTTACAGCCCTTCGGTAACCGGATTACCCTGGAGCAATACGGTACTGGGTGTCACCTTATCGATACACCCTCGCAGGAAGATTTAGCAGCGGCTGAAAAAGGCCTGGAGAAGCTGCGGGCAGCTCTCGAAAGCGGCTCCTATGATGTAGTCATTGCCGATGAAATTAATGTGGCGCTGGATTTTAAATTGTTCACCGTACAAGATGTCTTGAAATTAATTGAGATTCGTCCGGCCCATGTGGAACTGATTTTAACGGGCCGTAATGCCCGGCCTGAAGTAATTGAAGCCGCCGATCTTGTTACTGAAATGAAATCCGTGAAGCACTACTACAAAAAGGGCGTGCAGGCGCGAAAAGGCATTGAAAGCTGACATTTTGAATTTTTATTTTTAAAAGTATGAGAAGTGAAGAATTTAGTATATAAAAAGTAATCCAATTGCAGCAATTATTAACATTTTTTAGTATAAATGCTTCTGTGTAATGCGTTTTATGGCTGCCGAAAATTTCGGGCGGGTGTTAGAAGTGAAGCAATGACTTGATAGGCTTGCTCTGGTATGGTGTCAACCGGGTTATGCAAGCCCAAACAGGCCCTAAAGCTCCAATTGTTTCCTTATGATTTGGAGCCCGCCCATCAAAAAAATGCCGTAAGAATCTCATTGTATAAATATTTCAACCAATTGATTTTCTGAAAAATTTAAAGCGGTTAAACCAGTGCCTGCTGGTTTTAGCTCTTTGTGTTTTGTAGTGTTCATAATGCGTTTCATACAAATCCCCATCTTTAACGGGAACATCGCCTTGTCCTAATTTTTTACGTCCGCTTATTGTAAATAATTCAAGCACAAGATTTTCAGATTTATCTTTTGAAAACTGTCCTGAAACAGTAGTATAACCATTTTTTCTTCCCTGCATGTCAGGCGATAAGTACAACTTAATTTTATGATTTGAGTTTAAGTTAGGGGTAAGTCCTAAATAGTGGTATAGATTGCTAAGGGTATCTGGTCTTGTAAATGGATCTTCGTGATTTGAAACAGCTTGAATGTTTTTTATTTTGTGATTTATTACAAAATCGTGAAATACTCGCTGTGCATCGCCATTCATTTTGCTGTGATTTCGAGCTCTTTGTTCAGGAGTCTGACTATATTCCCGCGCCGGTAAATGGGCAAAACAGACATGGTCTTGTCCGGTTTTAATGTCAATGCCCAATAAAAATATTGCTATACAATCAGCCAGCTCACTGGTTGTTAGAATAATATCTTTATCAGCTTCACAGACACATACGCCTCCGGTTTTAATTTCCACTTCAACGCATTTTTTTGATTGATAGCTTATTTCATATTCTGGGGGCGGGCCATAATTCTTTTTGTAAAAGTTTATATTCTTAGGTCTTAGAACAAAATCATCAACGTCGTCTAACATGCACGAATTGGAAGTGAATCCTGTGTCAATAATAACATTTTCCGGTATTGATTTTTTTGATTTCGTATTAAGTATTAACTTGTTTGAAACCGGGGAATTATCGATTCTTTTTGACTTTGCAGATTCTGTGGTTTGAGATTTTCTGCATCTTACAATGCGTTGGTCATGACTTATTGTAGTAGTATCGGCAATTTCTATATTTGAATCGAAAGACGATTTATCAATTACTTGCATATGCTTAATATCCTTATTCAGTTGCTGAAAATTTTTGATTGTGCAAAAAATCCAAACGTTTTATTTGAATTCACAATACTGATTTTGTGTTTCAGGGTTTTGTAAACTCATTATTGTAATAGGTCTATAAAAAAGGAGTCTTAGTTATTGTTTGTACAGAAATTGGGAATTTTACAGCGTGAAAATTAGTAAAAATTATTTTTAATGAAAGACAATTGGGACATTCTATAAATGGCTGTTAAGCGGAATTTCGAAATAAAGGCAATTGTCCTTATGAATCCGAAAAGTGAATTAGAAATAAAGGTATCAAACCGAGAAATTGACCGGTACAGGTAGTGTCAAAAAAAATTATCTTTTGCACTGGCAAAGATTAGTCAAAAGGTAAAAAAAAATCAATACAACCAAATAGTCCAAGTCATAACCAACCGCTTCTGAAGAAAAAATAACGTTCAAAGCCCACATAATCTTTATTGTAATTTGAGATAATGGTTTTAGCTCATTTTGAACTTATGAAAATTTCAAATTGGCCGATATAATCAAGGTAAAATAAGAAAAAAAATGTGACATTTGATCTGCCGTCAACGGACAAGCCGGAAAGAATGGGAAAAATAATTGCGAGGCAAAAGTTAGCATCAGAACCGAATATGACAAGAACTACTGAAATCACTGATATCGAGATCCTGAAGTCCAGAATCCGCCAGCTTGAACAGCAAGTGGAAAAAAATAAGGATTTTAAAAGGGAGCTTATTGGCAATCAGGAACGTTTTTTTAAATTAATTGACACCATACCTTATGGTGTTATCGAAACCGGCGACGAAGGCTTTGTCACGTATTGCAATCGGGCCTGCCGGACTCTTACCGGTTATGACGAACCTGAAATCATAGGCAAACCACTCTGGGAGCTGATTGTAGAGAAGGACGCGTGCGGGCTTTCACCAAAAGCCTTGAAAAAAATTACTGAAGGACAACTCAGGAACAGACCCTACCGCTGCCAGATTCTAACAAAGAGCAAAAGCGTTGTAGATGTCGAAATCGCTTGGGAATATTCACGAAATAAACATGGTGACGTTGTAGGATTCACCGGAGTCGTCACGGATATTTCCGAGCGAATAAAAGCTGAAAGCGAGTTAAAGCAAAGCGAACTGCGTTATCGCAGCCTTTTTGAAAAAGCCGGTGATGCAATTTATTTAATAGAGGCCGAAGGCTCTGATCAAGGCCGTATTCTTGACGCCAACCAGGCGGCCGCGCAGATGCACGGCTATTGTATCGATGAGCTAAAAAACTTAAATATCAGGGACTTGAAAAATCATCAAACCAAAAATGAAATGCAGCAATATATTCAATACGCCAAAAAAAACGACTGGATCAGCCAGCAAATTCGACATCGCAAAAAAGACGGTACATTGTTTCCCATCAGCCTGAGCGCCACAGAGGTTTGTTTTGGCGGCAAAAAAGTTGTGCTGGGTATTGACCGGGATATGTCTCACCAGGAGAACATCAAGGAAAAACTTCACGAGCAGGTGTGTTTTCTGCAAACTGTGATTGATACGATACCACAGCCCATTTTTTATAAAGATACCAAGGGAAACTATTTGGGGTGCAATCAAGCTTTTGAGCGGCTAATCGGTTTAAAAAAGGAAAAGCTGATCAGTTCCACAGTTTGCGATATCGAGCCCGAACAACTCGCGCATGTGATCGCACGTGCCGATCATGTTTTATTTGAGAAGCAGGAACCACTGGTTTATGAAGGGCGTATCCGGTTTGAAGACCAAAAGCCCCGTGATGTGATTATCAATAAGGCTGTTTTTTTTCGCAAGCCAGGAGCAATTGGAGGATTGGTCGGGGGAATCATCGATATTACGGAGCTCAAGCGGGTTGAGCATGAAAAGGATCTTTTGGCCACAGCAATTGAACAAACTCCCGAAATGGTCATCATGACCGATCTAAATCATGAGATTCATTATGTCAATCATGCTTTTGAGCGTATTTCCGGATTCAGCCGTAAAGAGGTCATTGGCAAGACACCTGCCATTTTGAAAAGCGGCCGTCACTCCAAGGAATTTTACCACAATTTGTGGTTGACTCTGAAAGAAAAAAATATCTGGACGGGCCGTCTGGTAAATGTCCGGAAAAATGGTGAACGCTTTATCGTAGAAGCCACTATTGTCCCCGTTCAGGGCAAAGATGGTGAAGTCACGAACTATCTTGCCGTAGAGCGTGATATTTCCGAAGAAATTGTGCGTGAGCAGCAACTGCGGCAAGTGCAGAAAATGGAGGCCATTGGCACTCTGGCCGGAGGAATTGCACACGATTTCAATAATATTCTTTCTGCAATTATGGGTTTTACCGAAATTGCCCTTCATGATTTGCCGCCCAGCGAAAAGCCCAATAGCTATCTTAAAAAAGTTCTTACGGCTAGCGAGCGTGCAAAGGGCCTGGTTAAACAGATTCTTGCTTTCAGCCGCTCCAGCGAACAGGAGGCGCGTCCTGTTGAGGTCGGATTTATTATAAAAGAAGCATTAAAATTGCTGCAGGCCACCTTGCCCAGCACAATTGCCATTAAATCCTATATTGAAACTTCCGCCGCGGTTATGGCTGATCCGAGTCAAATTCACCAGGTTATCATGAACCTTTGCACCAATGCCGCCTATGCCATGCGGGGCAAGGGCGGTGTGTTGACCATTGTTTTGTTGCAAAGCAAAATCGATGATATTGTCCAGCGCCGCCATTCAGACCTGGATAAAGGGGACTATTTGCAATTGAGTGTATCGGATACCGGTTGCGGCATGCCTGCGCGGGTGCTAAACCGTGCATTTGATCCTTTTTTTACGACCAAAAAACAGGGTGAAGGCACTGGCATGGGATTATCGGTGGTCCATGGCATTGTCCGGGGTTGCGGCGGCTCCATTCATGCGGAAAGCGCTGTATTACATGGCAGTAGAATTGAAATCATGCTGCCGATGATTGAAAAAAAGCAAAACGGGCAACATGAAAGCGAAGAGTCTCTGAATCTGGGCAATGAACGGATTTTATTTGTGGATGACGAGCCTTTTCAAGTAGAATTGGCCACCGAAATGCTACAAAGGTTAGGATATCAGGTAACCGCCCTGAACAATAGTCATAAAGCGCTTGACATGTTTGCCAAACAACCGGATTCATATGATATGATAATTACAGATATGACCATGCCCGGATTGACTGGCGATGAGCTGGCCCGCAGGGCCATGGAAGTTCGTCAGGATCTGCCGGTTATCGTTTGTACCGGCTATAGCAGCAGAATCAACGAGCACATTGCCCGATCCATCGGTATTGCGGGTATTGCCTACAAACCTCTGGTCATGAAAGATTTAGCCAAAATCATCAGGCAAGCTTTAGATAAAATGAAATCGTTGGCATCGGCTTGAACAAAAAATAAGCGGCGCATTCTCCATCCTCTAAGCGTAGCGTAGGGTGGCCCCTATGTCAGGATGGATGCCGCTATTCTGGTTTTCGATATATCGCTTAATTACCGATAATGAAGCGCCACCAGCCGATACAATGC
>JAAERL010001102.1 GCA_024230435.1 Desulfobacteraceae bacterium | reverse complement strand
GTAGTGGGATGAGCTTACAACTTACCTTATGTAGCATAGGCAGCACGCTGTAAGTAATAAGTACATATCTACAATACTTACCATATCTACTTACTTCTCGCAGTTTCTTGCGCAAAAACAAAATATGGCGGGTGACTACTCTCGCTCGTGGAGAGAGAAATCAGTCCATTGTATTGTACGCACTGAACACACGTCGCTCTGGACTGTACGTATCGTACGTGTCCGGTGCGTGCGGAATCATTGATACTTACTCGCGTTTTTCATCGTCCGTCATCCGTGGAAAGAAACGGTCCCTATTGGGCGCCACGAATGCCCTGGCCGCCGCTCGTCTCCTTGAATTGTAATGACTTTTTATTGAGCAATAACTCAGCGACCTCTTTCTATTTAAAATTGAAATCGGTACTCTATGTCTGCTGAATGGGGATAGTATATTTTCTTGTTTATTATCGAGAAACATGGAATTATTTTAAGAAAAGCTAATGTAGTAAGAACACCACCGTCCAGCTTCTGCCCCCCGCATCAAGAATGATGCCCTGCTGTTCACTTCAATTAGAAAAATCTTTCCGCTTCCTCAACGTCAAGAGTTGATGTGTCACGGCCAGCCACATCACCCTTCCCTTCTGTCCACACTACAAAAGATGTCATTACTGCACCACAGACGTAAGACAAAATCATTTGCTAAGTATGTTAAGCAAACTGACTTTTTTCCCAATACGGCGGGAAAAAGTGATTTCATTTGCTAAATACCTTAAGCAAATTGATTTCATTTGCTAAATACCTTAAGCAAATTGAGTCTTTCTTCTAAGGAAGACAAAATCATTTGCTAAGTATGTTAAGCAAACTGATTTTTTTTCTCAATACGGCGGGAAAAAATGATTTCATTTGCTAAATGCCTTCAGCAAATTGATTTCATTTGTTAAAT
>JAAERL010001101.1 GCA_024230435.1 Desulfobacteraceae bacterium | reverse complement strand
TACCATCTTGTATGTCTTTTTTCCCGTCTTCTGCGTTATGCCAAAGCCCGAATACGTTAAGTATGCAAACTTTGGCACGCCTTGAATACGAAAAAAAATCGAAGCTCAATCTGGTATATTCTTTTCCGCCAATCGCCTAAGTGATATGCCAGCAGTGTAATGAATAAATAGCATGAAACCCTATTTTGTTTGTGGTGGCAAACTGGCCGTAGTCTTAATTCCGGCTTTTTAGGCGATTCTGGGCATCAAAGCCCAGACAATTTGCCAATTTTTATCGTCCGGAAATTTGTCCAGACAAACGATGCCGCTGTTTTGAAATCTGAAAACCGGCGGTTCGATGTTTCCGGTAATCAAATAAGCTGTCAGGCGTGACATGAAAGGCATATGGCCGACAAGCATTAAATCTTGTTCCGCCTTTAATCCGGATGCGATGAGCGTGACATCGCCCATGGGATTGATACCTTCGATCTGCCGGATGCCATTTAGGGGGCAAAGTGCTTTAGCAAAAATTTTAGCAGTCTGGCGGGCTCTGGTTTTTGTGCTGTGATGAATACATTTAACGGATATTTGATAGTTCGAAGCAACCTCGGCGATCTGTTGAGTTTCGGCAATGCCGGTTTGTGATAATGCTTGTTCAGGATCTTCATTCTTCGAAAGGCTTTTGCCATGTTGGATTAAATACAAAGCCATTGTATATCCTCCTTAATTTTCGTTTTTTGGTTCATTTTCGCCGATGGCGCTAACTATTTAGTACGCCTGGATATTAAACAAAATTTTTAATTTTGGTTCAACATTATTTGAGATGGCGCCAACATAAATTGGCCGATGAGGTACATCAGTTTTCATTTTACTCTAAACCATTTATGGTTGTGCAGACTAAATTTGCTCTGCATTAGCATAGCTGATACTTGGGTAACTAGTGTTCAGTATAGTATGAATGGGGCAGTATTTGGTAAGAAAAAAAGCCGCGCAGTGGACATGGCAATGGCCAATTCGAAGCGGTTGCAAGCCTGATGCTGGCCAATGGCGCAGCGATCTCATTATAAAGTTTCAATAAACGGGGCAAGATATAGCCGGATAAAAAATGAGTATAATTTAAAACGCAGCGGGAAATTTTCTGCCTGGCGGGTTGGATACATTTGTGTGGTAAGGTGTCTATATGCTTGGCAATTTATTGCCGGGATCAGTCACCTTTAAAAAATGTGTTTTAACTATAATTTTTGGAAAGAATAATTTGCACGTTTGCAGATAATGTAAAAATCGAACCTAACGTCTATAATAAAAAAACGGCGCCATGGTGGTAATCACTTTAGCGGCGCCGTTTAAAATGACAGGATGTGAAAATAATTGAGACGAGTGCTTTTGTCTGCAACCCGATTCAATTTATTGAAGTGGTGAAAGTGCCGGAAAAAAATGATCACGATAATTGTTTATCGATGTCATTTTTTTCCGGCAAAACATTATTATTGCGGTGCTAATTGCATTTTTTATTCGGCCGGAGGAGTAGCTTCATCTTCAGATGGAGGAATAACTCCTTCTTCTTCGGCGGGAGCTTCTTCAGTAGGAGCAGCGCCTTCTTCGCCACCTGCAGCTTCTTCTACGCTTGTAATTGTAAGGGTTTTACCAGCTTCGCTCTCTTCAATAGTACCGGTGGCTTTAACAACTTTACCTACCATGGAGGAAAGGTCTTGACCGGCAACGATGTAAACACCGCCGTCATCAGCTGAAATTACAACACCTTGATCAGACTCAGCTACAGTACCGGTGATGGTTTCTTCTTCAGCAAATACCATGGGAGTAGCCATAAAACCGAAAATTAACATAATTGTTGCTACTTTAATAATGTTCTTCATTTTGAATTGCCTCCTAAGTTTATGTTCCTTTTAGTTAAGTGTTTCTTTTAGTTAAGTGTTTCTTTTAGTTAAGTGTTTCTTTTAGTTAAGTGTTTACTAAAGTTTTTTACTGTATAATAAATGCTTCTAAGAAAAGATAGCAATCCGCGTGCCAATTTGATAACTCATCAAAATAAAAGGAAAAATTAAAAAAGTATGTTTCGTACAACCACTGATAAGTACGTAAATAATGCGCCCGATTACAATATTTGCACCCTGCGGGAGTTATCGATGTGCTTGGATTGAATAGCGTATAAGGGCAAAGATATCGTGGATATTATTGTCCTTATATTAAAACGAAATGATGTATTCTCCATTTTAATTGAGAATTTGATTTATTTTCTTTAACTTTGGATTGTTCGCTCATAAAAATTTCAATAACTTCCGGCAACTTAACGCTATATAATTTTATCTTTATATTTGGGGCGTAATCATATATTCCATTTTTGAAATCTGTGTAATTTGGGCTTCTATGTAAAATTGGGAGCTGAGTTGGCAAATATATTGTTTTGCCTTTGGTATATATATGTCAAATTGCATTTGGCGCTTGACCATGTAAAATTTATCATTGCGCCGATGGGCACAACACTGACAAAATAAGCCCTATGTAATAACTGGTTGCAAGTTTTTCGATTCAAAAAAAGTCAATCGTCGCTTGCGAATCCTCAATTTACTTGAAAGTAGTATTTTCTGAGCACTCAATTCAAAATTTAGATGGTCTGACTTAAAACTTTGACCACAATCGTAGAAAT
>JAAERL010001100.1 GCA_024230435.1 Desulfobacteraceae bacterium | reverse complement strand
TGCTAACCGTCATATTTCGTGAGTTCCTTCGATCGGGCCCGCTCCTACCGTAGGTATCAGCAAGCTTTGGCGCGAAAGAAATTTTGGTGATATAGAGCCGTTGGTGCGATAGAATTCTTTTGGTGACTTGGGTTAAAATGGCCTTGCTTTGGAGGTTTAACTCTCCATTTGTGGTGCATTTTTGACGATGAAAATGGTCGCAAGTTGTCCATCTGATAGTTCTGCATCAATTTGGTGTATTAGATTACTGCAGAAATGATTATCTTGGGGATTTGGGTGGCGAAAGGTGAGGTTGCGCGAAATTCGACGAAAACATTTTGTAATTCGAAAACGGATATGTTCACTGTCATATTTTGCAAGCTCCTTTCAACCAGACCTGCTGCTAGGAATCAAGAAGCGTTGATATGCGAGCTGTTGCCATAGCTCGATTAGTTGGTGCGATACGGGTAAAAGTGTTTTGGTGATCTTTGCGAAAAAATGGTCGAAAAATAGCAGTAATTTATAAAAACGGATACGTTAACGGTCACATTTTGCGTGCTGAAGTTCCTACACATGAGGAAGATGGTGATGAAAACTACTACAAAGATGGTG
>JAAERL010001099.1 GCA_024230435.1 Desulfobacteraceae bacterium | reverse complement strand
CGAAGACTAAAACAAAAAGTGACAACAGCCATTTTTAAAAAACACCCTGCGTCGGAATTCTGTGGAAGAAGGCACAGCACAGGGTGAAAATGTCAGATGCAAGATTAAAGTGAGTCAAGGAATCTGCTCACTTTAAAAGTATCAGGTAGTCGGCCTTTGCGCGGGGATAGAACACTTTTGAGGCTGGGTTGTCCATGGTGGCAAACAGTCAGGTCCTGAAATCGGACCTGGCTGCCATTAGGGCAAATAAGCTGTTGTATGTGTTGGTTTCCAAGCGGGGAGACAATTGTTGACCTGAAAGCAGAACGGATAACGTTAGAAGAAGGGTCATCCGGGTGAATCTCGCGGTGGAACATCAAAGTGTTATCAACAGGGTTATCGTTGCGAGGTAAAACGCCAGTTTTATGAATAACGCGTGAAATAGCAAGGTTGAAGACCGGAAGAATATCTTCTCGGCGGTGACCTCGAGCAAGCAAGCGATGAAAACATTTGCGTAAAAACGGCTCGTAATCGTCTGTATCGGTACATAAAGCTTTCGCTCTGTGTACCATTCCCCATATCGTGCCTTTAATCGAGCCGGCTGAGTGGCAGGAATGAGGGACAATGTAGAGATAAAGATTAAGATCTTTTTCATAAATTGTTGATTTGATAGCTCCAAATTGATCGATCGACAGGCTTAAATCTAAGAAGATTGCACTCTTACTCCTCTCTGAAAATTCCCACTGTAAAGGTGTGTGTGAGGAATTAAGAAAAAAGGAGTGAGTAGAACCAAATCCGTCCATAAGCGATTTGAGTTCATTGAAGCGCGCGTCGTCGTTGAGGCGGTTGGATCCTTCCAAAGGTGTCCAAATGCCAAATCCGTCGTCAATATAGCGGCGGTAATATGCCAATTCGGGGAAGCGAGGTATAATGATCATTTCCCAGATGCAAAAATAGATAGTTGCGTAGTTTGGCGCTGGCGGGGTGCCCATCGCTGTGCCAGTCAGTTGTAACCAATACGTGTCTCCAAATTGAAAAAGGTTACAGGACATAACGATAGAAAGCGCGTGTAACAGCGCTCCAGG
>JAAERL010001098.1 GCA_024230435.1 Desulfobacteraceae bacterium | reverse complement strand
GTAGAACTAAAAATTAATAAAATTTAACTATTTTCCGGCTGCACCTTCGGGTATCAAATTCCAAAAGTATCGGTACCAGGGGCAAACCGAAAGCAGCATAGCCTGCAGGAGAGAGCTCTGGACATATTGTGTGTGCGACTCGAGTGGCATAACTTGCCACAACGGCTTCATTACGCATCGGGTACGGAGCCTCCAAAATCTATCCGATTAGATACGCTCCGTTTTTTGGGATTTTCTGAGATTTCAACCCACCCGTAGACCAACTTGCATGTTTCGTAAAAAAATAAAAAGAATATCTTCAGAAAGCTGATGAACTTAGCTTTTCATATCATCCTTCCTTTTTGTGTGATTCCATTTTGCCGCTGAGAAATTTAGCCGAGAGCTCGTATCTAATTGGGTACTTTACCCTCCCAGATCATCATAGACCTGACCCAATGGGCTACTTTTTATGGAAAAAAACTGACGCAGCTGATAATTATTTAATCGTCCTTTTCATTGTACTGGTAAATAGATCTAGGGC
>JAAERL010001097.1 GCA_024230435.1 Desulfobacteraceae bacterium | reverse complement strand
TCTTCTCCCTTGATTTGTTTCATGAGTGAAACTGAAGTACGCACGATCGCGATTTCTGTGTTGCTACTTAGATAATGGTAATGGTGTACATAGTAAGTACTAGACCGGACCAGCTCGCTTGCTGGTCCGCTAGCCACCCGGAGAGAGGATGGACAACAGCTCATAGGAAAGGCAGGGTGCAGATAGAGATAGAGGTTAGGAGTACTTATTAATTAAGGGCAAGCAGCGCGAGAGCATTAGTCTTGTTAGGATGAGAAAGAGAACGAACGCTCCGAAATGGCTCTAAAATGCAAAGGGTAAGGTATTATTATTATCTCTTTCCGTTTCGGTCGCCTTATCCTGCTTGCTTTTTGGAATGAGAACGAAGAGAAGCGGTTCTGAAAACGTAGCGAACGCAAATCTGAAGGGCAGATGAGGGTAGATATGCAATGGTATTGTAAAGTTGCGTGTCGGATGGCGTGAGGCAATTTTGCCCGTGAAACTTGTAGGGCAAAAAATCTCAAAGGAAATGGTTTTATCCCTTTCCAAGTTTCATTTTGGAGGCCTATTATTTCTGAAGACAACACAGTATAAATAGACATTTGATCTACGGGTAGACTGAAAAAACGAAAAAAGTTCAGGTTATCACAGCGGATTTTGACAAAATGTGACACACAGAGACCGACGTACTTATATTTATTAGTTAACCCGGAAATGTGACAAAAATCACATTTCGGCCGGT
>JAAERL010001096.1 GCA_024230435.1 Desulfobacteraceae bacterium | reverse complement strand
TGACCGGTGGACACAGCCAAAGGGTCGATGTTGAGTGTAGTGAGGCACTGGTTTCAGTCAGGATGTGTTTTGTGCGTAGAAAGCTAGCAAAATATTTTTGTCGCGAATTAATTTTTGTCGCGATTTTTTGAGCGCGGTAGCTAGCTCTTGCTCGTAAAAGTATCGGCGCATGCAGGCCTTTTTATTCCGGCTGGCGGGCGGGCTTTTAGAAGGATTACCCCCCTTTCCCTTTTTTTAGAAAAAAGAGTGGCTAGTTTAGAGAATAATCCATTGATTTCGTTCTAAAAAGAGCCAAATTGGGCTAAAAGGGACTTTTCAGCCCAATTTAGTTCATTTTATTGGCCCTGCGGGAAACCCCAATATTAGGGGTTAGGGGGCCCCCGAAGTCCCCCCTCTACATAAGGCCTATCGGCGTTGGTGATTTCATACCTTACTAAGCTTCAAGTCATTTCTTAAAATGATTTATATTTAAGATGATGGTTATGTCACTTGAAGACCAAAGACGAAGCTTGTGAGCCATCTCCTCCCCGCCCATCTATCTCCGAGGCGGTCATCACCTCCTTGCTTTATGATGTTGATGTTGATGTTGTGAAGCAGCGAGAGTAGAGAAGAGTAGAGAGCACCTCGTTGAATAGGCATAGGAGTAATAACTATCTATTACAAGCTCCTCTAGCACTATTGTGTACTGACTCTTCACCATATCCTATCGATCACCTAGTCTATGTCTATGTCTATGTCTATGTGTGACGTATAATATTATGACATAATATTATGCTTGGACAGAGTTGGACAGCATATATCAAACTCACAGCCACTGCATTCTCACTCGCATGCAACCGATCCCTTTTCTCCGAGCACGTGCCACAACACCAAGCATTTACAAAATGAAAGAATACCCTCAACTAAACTCCGACCATGAAATCAAAAATGAACTCACCGAAATGGGCATCGATGTCTATGAACCAACGTCAGCCTCCGAGAAACATCTAGCCCAACTATTCGAAGAGTTCTCTCATTTTG
>JAAERL010001095.1 GCA_024230435.1 Desulfobacteraceae bacterium | reverse complement strand
ATGTTATTTAAAAGTGTACGTGCAACAAAGCTATTATTATTAGTGATAATATATGAAGAAAGATAAACCATTTGACAGCAGATTCATACCAGGTACCTGGTACCCTGCCTGGTATCTCCACATCTTACGGTGTTTTCTGATTTCCTAGGTGACACCGGCAGACTAAAATAATGTAGATGCTTGTAGCTAGACTATGTACATTGAAATTAGTCTACGCTATTTGTCAGCTAATTGCAACACAAGCGAGTTAGGGCCAGGCCATTGACGTGCGCTGAAAATTCATTTTTAATTTTTCACGCTTGTCGCACATGACAAAAATGCAACACGTGAGTTTTGCTTTCCATTGACGACAAAGAAAAAATCATTTTTCATTTTTAAGTCCGGCACTCAAGTACTACAAATTCTACGTAGAATTTTATGTAGCTAATATTCATTATCAGAGTTAATAATTGCGAACATTAGAAGAAGGTGTTACCACGCGTACTAGCGTAGGCCAATCGATGAATTCAACTTTTAATTAATCTGTGATTCTCCCTCGGCAATAACTTTGAATCAAAGCTATCCGAATCTTTCCTCTGACGAAGGGATCTGGTTGGATCATCATCGAAGTGCTCACCAGCATCAAGAAGCTGAGTTGGTAACCGCTCCTGTCTCGAATGCCCATTCCTAGCTACGAAGGTTCTAGCGGGAGTCCATCGGTCATTGGGCTCTGCTGAGTAGTGTAGTGTAGCTAGTGTTGTGTGTTGTTTGTTGTTTGTTTGTTGGTTCTTCTGTGTGTGTGAGTAACCCCGTAGTAGTGTAGCGTAAATAAATTTAGGTCATAGGTAAAATAAATGTCAACGTGTCAAGTTTAAAAAAATTCCTTAAGTAACTTTCATTTCGTGAATTTTGCTTTTGTTGCCACTCGAATTTTGCTGGTGGCAAAAGACATACACTTGCCAGAGGCAAAATTCATGAAAAAGTGAAAAAGCCATCTGTTCGCGACAATTTCGCGCATGAAAAATGAAAAATGAATTTTCAAAACACGTCAATGGCCTGGCGGTTAT
>JAAERL010001094.1 GCA_024230435.1 Desulfobacteraceae bacterium | reverse complement strand
GCATTGGGCTATTTTGCTGTTGACCTTCTTGCCGACAGATCCATATCGACATGTGTGTGAGTACTTCTATGGTTACGAGAAGAACTCCAGCTCTAGCGTTGACTTTATGCTAATGTGAGTTTAGCAAGCTTGGGGGCAAGTTAAATTTGTTCAAGTTTGATTTTATGTAAATTCCTACGTATTTTGATCAATTCTATTTTGATGTTTTTTATCTCTATGTAGGAATTAGTAATAGATACAATATGTCCAAGCGGCCGATTTGCGAAAAAACTGCAGCGCGGCACTTTCAAAGTATGGTGTTGCGCTATTTTGATACTATTTTTTATCTCTATGTAGGAATTCGTATCTGATACAATATGTCCAAGCGGCCGATTTGCGCAAAAACTGCAGCGCGGCACTTTCATTCTTGTGGCGCCGTTCACCACCCTGTTGGCCACATCTAGACGATATTTGGGGATTTCTTTAAACCACAAAACCCACATCACACGACCCCAAAGATATGCATCAACTCCCCCTGTCATGCAAAAGTTCATTACTT
>JAAERL010001093.1 GCA_024230435.1 Desulfobacteraceae bacterium | reverse complement strand
TAAACGAATTTTTGAATATCATACCGTAGCACTGTTCAGACAGCTGCAGTATCCCCAAGGACCAATGAACTGCAACGGGAGCCCGTCTAGTACCTTAAATTGTCATCGGTGTTAGCTGCAGCGGCTCCAGTAGATACTTAGTAGTAGCAGATGAACAGGATGTTTAGCAAAATCCTGTACCGCATGACGTGGCTCGTGAGTTGTGACCGGCGATGTGATCTGATGTGATGTATTTTGCGTAAGGAAGAATAAAGTTTGCAAGATTCCTTACGCAAAACGCCCGTTTTGCGTAAGGAATCTTGACAAAAATCTAACGTGGGAATTAGTATACAGAGATCTCCATCACAAAATATTTTTTGCGATATAACATTTAGAGGGCAAATGCGACATTTAGAGGGCACAGAAACGTCAACAACCGGCAGCCAACCGGCGTAAACATTTTTGCGGAAACATCTTGTTAAGACCGCTCTAAGGAGCTCATTTTTTGGCAGAAAGACAGAAAGGAGATGATAAGATAAAATCGAAGATCTTGAATCGTTACAGTCCTACTTTTATCAAGAACTGTCCATTCACGAGGCGGATAGCTCCCGAAAGACCTCCCCCTTACGGTCGCCGCCGCTGCCCCGGCTGATGAAGACTCAGCTGCG
>JAAERL010001092.1 GCA_024230435.1 Desulfobacteraceae bacterium | reverse complement strand
TATGTCTTTTTTCCCGTCTTCTGCGTTATGCCAAAGCCCGAATACGTAAAGTATGCAAACTTTGGCACGCCTTGAATACGAAAAAAAATCCTGCTCAATCTGGTATATTCTTTTCCGCCAATCGCCTTAAAATGAAATTTTTACAGTTAAAATCAAAAAATGAAACTGTGCAATATATCGTAAGTATTCACAACAATAGTGCTATCTTGGTGGTCTGATTCAGGTTTTCGGGTTTCGATCATCTTGCCATTTTATTTATTTGGTCCACCGCCCATATAAATAGGTATAAAATTTTTTTCTATATTTATTATTAATGCATTCGTCAATTCATTCATTGATGGAAAAACTTTATAGAAACAGGTTTCGAAATGTACTTATTACACTAAAAGATAAAAACGGTGTGTTTTTAAAAAAATAAATAATTTCAGATCAGTATTGACAGTATGATTTCATGATGGTATCCAAGCCCAGTGCTTTTGCTGTAATTGATATTTGTTTTTCGTTGTTTAAAGTATAATCGCATACAGACAATAGTACAGAGGCGATTCAAAAAAATAGAAAAGAAATAAAGATTTCTAAACATACGTCATTTTTTATCTATGGGGAAAAATATAGAAATAAATTTTCCTGCGAGATATTCAATTTTGCCGTAACAATGAATTGAAAAGCAAAAAGCAAGGGAAACGGCATTCCATGACAAACGAAATAAAACCAGCCTATTTTTAAGCTTGCTGAGTTTAATCTAAAAAAAAGTTTTGTAAACAATTTCCTTGTACCATATGCCGTATTTTATGATAAATGGAGTGCGTTTTTATTTTGGCAGAGCCGGCAGAATTTTTTGCAGGAATCGCGCCCATTATGAATTGCGCTCCGGCCTGCTGCTGGCATAGGCCAAAGCGTGAGCGCCAGGATTTAATCGAAAAGAAATCCAATACACAGAATTTGAACAAGTAAGGTAAAAATATGACAATAAAAAAACAACGGCTGATTCAAGCGCTATTAACGTTTTTTATTCTTGCGGCGGGGATTGCAATTTTTTCAATTCTAAAAAAGAGCCGTCCAAATATAGAATTTGAAAAACCGGAAATCCCTTTACCCATAGTTCATACCATTGAGGTTGACACCCTATCACAAGAGATTAGCCTGAGCGGTTACGGTACGGTCAACCCAATTCATGAAATATCATTGGCGCCCCAGGTGGGCGGAAAGATAATTGAAATTTCACATTCGCTGGTCAATGGGGGGGCATTTAAAAAAGACCATGTACTGCTTCAGATCGATCCTCAGGATTATGAAATCGCCGTTACTCTTGCCGAAGCCAATATCAAAGACGCTGAAAATAATTTTGCCCTGGCAAAGCAAGAGGCCGAGGCAGCTCGTGACGAATGGCGTCAGCTTCACGGTAAAACACCGCCGCCGCCCCTGGTGGCCAAGCAGCCTCAACTGGCCGCGGCACAGTCCAAGCTCGATGCAGCGGAAGCCGAGTTGAGAAAAGCCCAGTTGCAACTTGAGCGCACAACACTAAAAGCGCCTTTTGATGGCCGGGTGTCTGAAAAGCTGGCGGATTTGGGTCAATATGTCAGCGTAGGGCAAAAGCTGGCCACATTGTTCGCTACCAACGCCGTTGAAATAGTTGTTCCCATGGCTTTTGAGGATTTGGCCTGGTTTCATGTGCCCGGCTTTACAAATGGCAACGGTCCCGGAGCCACGGCCGATGTACAGGCACAGGTTGCCGGTCAGGTCAAAAAGTGGCGGGGCCGTGTGGTCCGGGCCCAGGGCGTGCTCGATGAGCAGACCCGTATGGTGAATATTGTGCTGCGCGTTGATGAGCCTTATGTAACCCGTCCTCCCCTGGCGGTGGGGCTTTTTGCCGAAGTTACCATAAAGGGCAATACTTTGCCTGAAGCCGTCTTAATACCACGGCCGGCGGTTCGTGACGGGAACCGGGTATGGGTGATCGAAGGCGAAGACCGGCTGATTTTCAGAAATGTTGAAGTAGCCCGGATGAACACCGGCGGCGCTCTTATCGGAAATGGATTATCAAAGGGCGAGCACGTTGTGACCTCTTCGCTAAAAGGGGTAAGTGACGGAATGCGCGTAAAAATCGCCGGGCAACAAGAAAAAACCATAGCTAAAAGCACTATAAAGGACTGATTTATGAGAGCATCAATTGCCTGGTTTGCGGAAAATCATGTGGCTGCTAATTTGCTGATGTTTTTTTTGATCGTTACCAGTGTTTTTACACTTTCATCTATAAAACTTGAAATTTGGCCCCAAACAGAATTGGATTATATTAATATTTCAATCAGCTACCCTGGCGCTTCGCCATCGGAGGTTGAAGAGGCCGTGGCTCGCCGCATAGAAGATAGCATTTCCGGTATTTCGGGAATTAAAAACATTGACAGCTTTAGCAACGAAGGCAGCGCATACATCTCTGTGGAAGTGATGAAGGACTGGGATGTCAATCAGCTTTTGGACGACATTAAATCCAATGTGGACCGGATTACAACCCTGCCCGATGATGCCGAAAAACCGGTGGTGAGCCGAGCTGTCAAAAGCAGCCGGGTAATAAATGCCGCCGTATACGGTGATGTGCCCGAGACCACCATAAAGTACTGGACTGAGCAACTGCATGATGAGTTGATAAATTTGCCGAGCATCTCAGAAGCCAGTATTTCAGGCGTCAGGTCAAGCGAAATTCATATCGAGATATCCGAGGCCGTCTTACAGCGTTACAACCTGACCCTGGGCACGATATCCGGCATCGTGGCCCAACACAGTATGGATTTACCAGCGGGCAGTATAGAAACCGCAAACGGTGAAGTTCTGGTGCGCACCAAGGGACGGCGTTATCATGCGGACAATTACAGGGATATTCCTATCATCACTCGCCCGGACGGCGGTAAGGTTACATTGGGGCAACTCGCCGTTATCCGGGACGATTTTGTGGATAAGGATCTTTTTTTTCGTTTTGAAGGCCATCCGGCCGGTGTGATCAGAATCATGCGAGTGGCGGATCAAAGCGCATTGGCCGTGGCGGATGCAGTCAAAGAGTTTATTGCAGACAAGGCGGGAACCTTGCCCGAGGGGATGCAAATCGCCTTTTTTGGCGATAAGTCCAAGCTTCTGCGCTCACGTATGGAACTGCTCAATAAAAACATGCTCTACGGGTTGTGCCTGGTGGTGCTGATGCTGGGCATATTTCTCAACCTGCGCCTGGCGTTTTGGGTCACCTTGGGTATCCCTATTTCATTTGCCGCCGGTTTAATTTTTTTGCCCTACTATGATGTATCCATTAACATGATATCTTTGTTCGCTTTTATCATGGTTTTGGGAATCGTGGTTGATGACGCAATTATAGTAGGCGAAAATATCTTTCGTTACGGGGAAAAAGGTTCACCGCCTTTAAAAGCTGCGGTTGAGGGCTCCCTGGAGGTGGGGCGCCCGGTGATTTTTTCGGTACTGACCACCATGGTGGCCTTTTGGCCACTGCTGCAGGCTGGCGGCTTCATGGGCAAATTAATGCGCAATATCCCCATTGTCGTCATTCTTGTGCTTGCGGGCAGCCTGATAGAATCACTGTATATCTTGCCTGCTCATCTGGCCCGCAGCCGTGCTCTAAAATCTTTTACCGGTCCTGGCGCTAAAAAAAACAATGCAGCCGCCCGCCTTCTCAATCGCTTTATTAACGGCCCTTATAAGCGTTTGCTTTTTACTGCCGTTAACTGGCGCTATATCACCTTATCTTTAGGTATGTTCATTTTAATCGTAACCCTGGGCCTGTATAATTGCGGAATAATTAAGTTAACTTTTTTTCCGAGCATAGAAGGCGACACTATGGAAGCGTTTGTGACCATGCCCGAGGGCACGCCTGCAAGCCGCACCCAGCAGGTTGTTGATCGGTTAGAAAGCGCTGTGCGTGAAGCAATCGATGCCAAGCAAAAGGAGCTGCCGGAAAACAGTCCCGCATTGCTGCAATATATTTCCACCACCCTGGGATATCATTTCGGACGGGACAACCAAGGCAGTAATCTGGCCATGGTCCGTGCGCAATTGCTTGATGCCGAACATCGCAGTGTCAGCACCATGGAGCTTGTCAATAGCTGGCGCAAAGCTGCCGGTCAGATTGCCGATGCCGAATCCATTTCATTCGAAGGCATGTTGCAAGATTTTGGCAAAGCTATAGAAGTTGATCTGTCCCATTATGATAGTGACCAGCTCCTGCTTGCAGTTGAGAATTTGAAAGGCAAGCTGCAACAATTTGCTGGCGTATCGGATATCGCGGACAGTTTTTTATCCGGTAAAATCGAGATGCGGCTTAAGCTCAAACCCGAAGCCGATAACCTTGGGATTACCTTGGATGACTTGGCCTTGCAGGTTCGTCATGCGCTTTACGGCGCAGAGGCCTTGCGCTTTCAGCGCGATCAGGATGTGGTCAAGGTGATGGTGCGTTTTCCCGAAAATGAACGCAAATCCATAGCAGATGTGGAGCAGATGCGTATCCGAACTCTGGATGGCAGGCAAATTCCTTTTACCTCCATTGCGCAAGTGGATATGCAAAGAGGTTACGCCTCCATCAAAAGATCTCAGCGCAAGAGGATAGTCACTGTTTCCGCGAATGTGAATGAAAAAAAAGCCAATGCCGAAGAAATCAGGCAGAAATTGGTAGCTGATATCTTACCCGGCCTGAAAAGCAAATATCAAAATTTGAGCTATACCATAGAAGGCCAGGGTCGCAGCAAGCGTGAATCTATGGGCGATATTTATCGCGGTTTTGCCATTGCCCTTTTAGGAATTTATGCTCTGCTGGCCATTCCTTTTCGATCCTTCAGTCAGCCCCTTGTGGTCATGGCCGCCATTCCGTTTGGAATCGTCGGAGCGGTTTGGGGGCACCTTGCCATGGGATTTGATCTATCGATTATGAGCCTTTTCGGGATAGTAGGGCTTACCGGCGTGGTGGTCAACGACAGCCTTGTACTGGTTCACAGGGCCAACTCCTTTCGCAACGAGGGATTATCAGTGCTGGAGGCGGTTCAAAAAGCAGGCGCCGTGCGTTTCAGGGCCATTATTCTTACATCGATAACAACTTTTGCCGGATTGACGCCCATACTTTTAGAGCGCAGCGTCCAGGCCCGTTTTTTAATTCCAATGGCTGTGAGCCTGGGATTCGGCGTATTGTTCGGCACCGTTATCACGCTGATTCTTATTCCCTGCGGATACCTGATATTGAATGATATCCACATTAGCTGGAACAAGTTTTTGCGTTTTGCCGGAATTGGAAAAACACAAGTGCTCGAGACTCAGAGCGAACATTCGTGACTGCTCCCGGCAATAAATTACCGGGAATTCTCGCTGGATAATCTTAAACGATAATAACAGCAGGGGAACAGCTTAGGCTCATTTACTGTTCCCCTCCGATTATTTTTCCCCCATCGTTGGATTTTCTTCATATCTAAGCAAACCTCAAAACGGTACATTGGTATCTTCCAAGACCCTTAATCGAGGATGGCACAAATGTTGTAAATTTGTGGCAACTTTGTTGGCAGGTGATTTTTGACCTTGCCATATTTTATCCTGCTTTTCGTATTTTGTATTACTCGATGATCAAGTTTTTTATGCTTGACATTGCAACTAATTGAATTTGTAGGGTTTTACAAATTGTCAAATCACGGTTTGGCCAAAGCTGTTGTATGTAACCGTCTGAAAATACTGCATTTCAAAAAGTCAAATTAAAAAAACTTGATCATCGAGTATTAATACATTAAATTTTAACGATAAAAAATATTAAATAAATTTTTAAATTGCGCTACTTGGTAATGAATCCTGAGTTTACTCCTTTCTGGCACGGCAATTGCATTTAAGACAAAGCAGAAGTGCGCAGTTTTGAAATTCTTTTTTTTATACCCGGAATTTGAAGTTGTGTTTAATTGATTTTCATTCAACGGAGGTTCATTATGTTTAGCCAGGTATTAAGCAAGTTAAATTGTTGTTCTTGTTGTGATGTGTCCGATACAGAACAGGATTCCAAAAAAAAAAACGATAGTCCTGATATTAACAAATTGAAACAGCAGAGTGAAACGCCTCTACCCAAAAATAGTGGCGTGACTAACTTCCAATTTAGCACCAGCATGGAAACAGAAAAGGATAAAATAAAGAAATTGGAATCTCCTCCTCTCTTTTCATTGGAGCCTCCTCCTTTGTTTTCAGAGGCTGGAAATTTCATGAATTCGCCACCGCAAATTGACAATGATTACGACCATAATGATCTTCCGCTTGAGCATGAAATCACAGCAATAGATTCTAATGAGGCACAGTCGCCGGAAACGGCAAAAAAGACATTTAAAGACATAGCCAATGAAATGACAACGGACAATGATAAGGTGCATTTCGAAAGTTTCAACCAAGCTGACAACCAGATTTTTATCAGGCAGGCTGGGGGAGGTTATTGTCTTGCTGACAGTTTTACCCAACTATATGAATTAGATCACGCAACTCCGATTGATTCATTTGATAAAAGAAGATTGATAATGAATCTTCAAACAGGGGATGCGTCGGATATATCAAAGCAAGACCAGTTTATTAAAAAGGAAATAAAAAATTACGGATATACTTTGGTTGATTACCATGGCAACGACTGTGATATCAAAGCCAATCCCGGCGATATCTACAGCTTTACCCAAAATAAGGGGAACTATTTAGTTTATCTGACGACGGAATATGAAAATGGTAAAGAAATCAAAACAGATGATGATTTTCATGCTGTAGCGATCTCAACGAGAGATGATAGTTGCGTTTTTATCGACCCGAATCAGGGGCGGCTTCAATGCAGCCCGCAAAAATTTGAGCCTTTGCTCAACAGGGTGTTCAATGAAACATTATTAAAGAAACCGGGAAATACTGTTACTGTTCTCTACGTGCATTTTAAGATGCCTGAAAACGATAATACTTAGCTGTGCACTTATAAGGGGAACAGTTTGTGTGTATTTACTGTTCCCCTCCGGTTGTTTTATTTAGGGTCTTTTTTGTTTAACTGTAAGTGTTTTCCGTCTTGGGCGCTGATAACCAATGGCGCAATTTATCCCTTTCATTACGCTCTTTTTGCAAGAGACTATCCGGTTCCGCGTGGGCCTCAACAGACCAGGAATTTGCCGGGCCGCGGTTTAAGTGATAGCAATGTTTTGGAGCGTCAGTGCTATTATCCCGGGTTAAAATACTAACACGCTTTAATCCTCTTGCATCTGAAGGATGCCGGTGAAGATAGTGGGACAAATCATCTTTTATGATGTGCCGTCTATAAGGTTTTTTACCTTCCATTAGAACCGTGTAGTAACCATCACCATGATATTTGATTTTGCCTCCCGGAACTTTTTCCGTACATTTTTCCCATTCTATGACACCGCTGGCTTCCAGGGATACGGTTTCGCCTTTCCTGGGCGAAAAATCCCTGGCCTTGTCAACTCCGTGCCGGAAAATCGATTTCAAATCACGGGGCCGTTTGACTGGTTTTTGAAGATTCTTCACTTCAATCTGACGATTCACACCTTTATAATTGGCCTGAATATCAAATGACCGGTTTCCTTTTCTTTTTGTTTTTTGTTTGATCATATCACCATTTATGGCAACTTTTGCTTCCGGCGAATGCTCAACAATACTGACTGCCGCACGTGCTTCCTTAAACTGATTTGTTACATTTTTAGCAGTTCCAAGCTTCATTTTTTCCGGTTTCTTTTTAGCCTTTCTGCCCATTTGTTGATTTACTAATTGCGAGCACCAATCATCAAAACCGGTTATGTTTTTTGATGAACCGGTAACGTTTAACAGATCCAGCATCAGCTTTTTTTCATCGGAGTCCTTTTGAACCAAAGACATTGGTTCTATGTGGTCCAGCCCTTTTTCTCCTGTCGCTTTTAAATGATCGACAACTTTTTTTACAGCTCGTTTGGCAGGAACAACTTCAATGGCTTTTTTTATAACGTCTATGTTTTTTTCCATATCTGCCTTATTCTTAAATTTTCCTAATTTAAATTTTATTTTGGGATTAAGAAATGACTCAAAAACCTCTTTACGCCGTAAGGAAAGCATCTTTGGGGATGAGTCATCATGAGCTTTTTTAATCTGCGCGGTCTTTAATTTTTTTAATTGATCCTGATTTATTTGATCCTTATTTGCCTGAACGGTTTTTGAAGAAGGTATTTTATTGTGTGATACTGGTGGAGTAGTTTTTTTCCTCCACTTAAGTCCAGGTTTTGCGCCCAGCTTACCCAAAGGTTTATCGGAGGCGGCTGGTGTTATAGGTGACTGATTTGAAGATGATTGTGATGACGAAATTTTTGGAACCCATTTATAAGGCATAATAAGACTCCTGTGTGGTATTCATCGGTAAATTAAGGATTGGTACGTTTTTATTAATTAAGTAGCGCCCATCCGCAAATGGCCAATTTGCCCGATATCTTCGCTGCGTACAAAAAATTTTATCCGCGGTATATCAACCTCGGTATATGAATCAGATGCCTGTGGCAAAATTTTTTATATGCTTTGATTTGGACCAAATTTTCCTATTTGCAAACGGACACTAAGGCTCGCGGAAGATGCGAATATACCATCATTTATGCTTGTCCTTGAATTCGTTTTCGTTATGTTGCGTCAATGTGCACAGACAATTAATATATCTATTAATATGCGCCCATCGGCGCGCCTTAAAAACGAATCCAAATCTAAGCGCAATAACGCCTCCAAGATCCTAAGTATGAAACCAAATTAATAGTAAATAGCAAACAATACTGTAAACATACAATTCGCAGATGAATTTATTGAGAAGCAACTTGTGTGCCTAAAATGAGGAAATATTTTCTGAATTTGAAAACCCTTAAATTTATTGAACAATAAAACAAACTGCATCTCGATGGCCTTAACAGGGCCGATGCAATGCGAAAAAAAAAATAATCAAACTGCCAACTATTTTGGCAGTTAAATCTAAAGCCAGTCTCCGTAGGTTTATGTTGGAATAATGGGGATTTACTGTTTTTTACGCCGAAAAATGACAATTTTTTCATTAAAATATCAAGTATTCTGTAAATTTTACTTGATATTTTAGTTTTCAGCAGCATGTTTTTTCTTTTTTTGTTAACTATTTTAACAATGTAATAACCGTATCAGAAAGGATCTATGGTGAATAATCAAATGAATCTTTTTATTGGATGTAAGCCAAAGTTTAGCCGCCTTTGTTGTTATGCGTTACTCTTGGCATTGTCTCTTGGCATTGTCTTATGTTTAGGAATAGCCCATTCCATGGCGGCTGATTATACTGCAAATACCTGTCTCAACAATACAGGCTCGGAGCCTCAATGCAAAGATTGCTGTGATTGCCTTGAGGATGCTGATCAACGCCGGACCTGCCGTGATGATTGTTTGGATAAATCTATGGGCAGTGGTTTCAGTTCAAATACGGATTTAATCATTGTAGATGCGCCTTCCGTGCTGGGCGCCAATGACGATTACGCTAATGCTACCGATACGGGGAACGAACAAGATTGTAAAACTTACTGCGATGAGTCGGATACTCTTTCCTGTGGAGATCGAAGGTATTGCCGCGATAGATGCAATACCTTTTTTGATGGTGCTTCTAACAACAACACCGGCTATACCAGCGATACCAGCGATACCAGCGATACCAGCGATACCAGCAATAGCGATACCAGCAATACCAGCGATACCAGCGATATGTCCATAAATCAGGCCATAGGGGAAGAGGCTCAGATGAAAACCATTGCATTTACCGGTCTGGCCTTTCTTACCGGAGATAAGTGCTCCGACACGTTTTTACCGCCGGGCAAGGTTTCTGATTTTTTCGGATTTCAGTATATGCGCGATATTGCACCTAATGGATTCGGCCACAATACGGAATTTGCGGGCCGAATTTCAGACAACGTTTTGTCAATCTTAACCGACGATCAAGTTCAAGCCTTGGTTTCAATGGCAAATTCACAAGCCTATCTGATCGATGCCTATGGTTATAAACGTTTTGTTCTTATTGATGCATTCCGGCGGCTTTATGAGAATGATCTTCCTGGTGAGGCAACAGGACTAGATATGAGCGCGGTAAGCAAGTTTACTGGAGATTTGTACGCCATTGACGCGCGAATCAGTTACCAACGAGCCGAAGAGCTTGGCAACATTGTGACCGAATTCACTGATTCCCAGAAAGCTGAATTGACACAATTGCAGGACACTTTAAATACGCTGTTCCAGACAGCCGGACTAGGCGGAACAATCGATGATACTGATTGGCCGGATGCTGATCCGGTAGACCTGTCCGGACTTCAAACCGATGATGGACGAACGCTGGTCAGCACTTACGCCACACAGCTATATAGCTGGTATCTTGGGTCAGTTGAAGGCGATACCTATTTTTGCCCTGAACGTCATGGCACCTATTTTGGTTCTTTTTACATGAAAGATATTCCAGCATTAACTGCAAGCACTGCGGTTACGATTGATACCAACCTTACCGCGGATATGGGGCAGAACTTTCTTGACACGTTGGACAGCTCGCAGGAAGCGATGGTGACGGATTTGTTAACGCTTCAAAGTGAAAACTTAAACAACATTGTTGCCACACGGGAAACAATATCAGAACAACTGCGTCTTTTTATGAATGGTACTTCCGTTGCCTATGAAGATGTGGAGGCTCTTGTTCGGCAATACGGAGAATATGAAGGCGAAATGATATACCACTATGCAACCAATTTTGTTGCGGTAGGTCATTCATTGACAGATGCCCAGGAGCAAGCCCTGATGAGTTTCCGTACCGATTATTATGAAAATTTTCCCGATTACGTGAATGGTACAACCACATATGACTGCTCGGGGGCGTACCTGTATGCAGCCGAACTTGATAATATGCCGGAAATTGGAAACACAGATTTTCTTTTTGGAATTAGCTCGGACAACGTAGTGGCCGATGACGCTGAAGTCACACTTGTTGTTGATGGTTTTTCTTTTGCCGAAGGCCCAGCCAGCGATCTATCGGGTAACATATTTTTTTCTGATATTACAAACGACCTGATTTACAAGTGGTCCGTACACTCCGAATTGATTGAATTTAAAACAGATTCAGGGGGTGCAAACGGTCTTTATTTTGATGATTCAGGTAATTTGCTGGCTTGTGAAAGCAGCAACCGGCGTTTGGTTGCATTGGATTCATTCGCCAATGTTACCGTGCTGGCCGATAAATACAATGGACTGCAATTTAACGAACCCAATGATCTTTGGGTTGCACCTGACGGTGGCGTCTATTTTACCGATCCGGTCTATTTTGGAACGAGTGCGCAAGACGGTGAAC
>JAAERL010001091.1 GCA_024230435.1 Desulfobacteraceae bacterium | reverse complement strand
TACCTAAAGTATTCCTCGTCCGACATGTCTCTCAACTGGATTGTCTTTCTCGTAACAGAACTAGCAGTCGATTCTTCAGGATTCATAACCGAGGCGGACACCTGCGTAAAACCATGAGAAAACATAAGATTAGTATACGAAGTAAAACCTACCAGTCTAGCTCAACCTACTTACATCTGCCTGCGACAATGAAGAAGTTCCATCTTCCACCTCCTGCGCACCATTAATGCTAGGGACGCTAACATTTGCTGGAGGTCCTTGCTGTTTGTTTTTCAGAAATAGTTCAATTTGTTTTGCTATGTTGGGATCCAAGGCACTCAAATGAGCAATTACCTGTTCCGGTTGCACTGTTTGTTCAGTTTGCTCCATTCCAATCTATTTTCACCTATCACTTTCCCGTTACTTTTTGATAATATGTTATATTTTTCGTTTACTCCCCCAACAAAAATACCATCCTTCTGATTTTTCAAAACCATGACTCCCACAAAAATCATTGGCTCTCGTATGAATTTAACGTATTGTTTCTACCATTTCCAATTGCGACTAAACTTATAATGGCCCATTCTCATTAATGCGCCTAATACATATAAACTGATTTGCTTGGCCCCTTCCCCCCGTGCCTTTTTTTGAATAGTTTCTCTTCTCGCGCCTATTTCTTATCTGTTT
>JAAERL010001090.1 GCA_024230435.1 Desulfobacteraceae bacterium | reverse complement strand
GATGATGGCCGCTTTCAAAGCAATAGGACCGTCCATTGCGCAGCTAAGTATTATATTATTTAGTACAAACTTTGTTCACGTAGTGCATGCCCCCCGCCCCGGCCGGGATGATAAGTATCATGAATCATGATCTATCATGATGTATATATGATGTATATAAGTATGTGTGGCTTCAGGTTATTTTTTGTATGTTGTGGCGGGCGCTTTAAGTAGGTCCTTTCCTGTTTTTGAATATTTTGAATTCACCTTTTTCTCCGCAATAAGAAAGTAGTGACGAATCACCTCCGCTCCATTCCAAGAAGTAAGAGTACTTATGCCTCCCATTTTGCTTCTGAGGGCACGAAACTGATTTTTTGCGTGCTTTGCGCGCTAACAAAAAAATCTGTCTAAATTAGCCATCTACTAACAAAATGATCAAAATAAGAAGGGAAAACCACCTAAGTATCGCCGTAGCTTGTGAATATTGAATATTGGGTTGAGAAGGCAGTTTGATGAAGCCTAATTGCATCTATGCATATGAAGGTCCTATGTTGCAATTTGCAGCTGGTAGCCAGGCTAGGAAGAGGTATCTTAAATGTGGCCCTAGTTGAATTGTTGGTGGGACCTGAGAAGTCTTATACTGACTCCTACGTGCAATTTCGACCACTGCCATCTGGATAATCGAATTCTACGTGATAT
>JAAERL010001089.1 GCA_024230435.1 Desulfobacteraceae bacterium | reverse complement strand
GTGGATAGAGAGGGCCGCCAAAATTAGTACTGATTCCTCTGTTCATTTCGAATTTTGTCGTTTTCATTCTTTTTATGAGGCGAGAAGAGTCAGGGCACATAAAGAATTCTCAGGGCAAATAAAAGAATGCCCTGCGGCGCCCGGCGGATAGTTGGTAGTTGGTTGGCAGGGCAAATAAACCACCATGGCTGACAACGCACAGGATAACGACGATGGTGGGGATGTTTTTGTGTACAGGGGAGGGAGGGCTCCTCAGCATGTCACTCACGTCCTTATTGATAAATCAGTCGATGAGATTGAGGAAAGAGCGTTCGCCCATTGCAAGCGTTTGTTGCATGTAGAGACTCACGATGGTATCAGAAAAGTTGGGAGGTGGGCTTTCTGCGATTGCGCGTCTTTGCCCCGGATAAATCTCCAATCTGTAGTCGAAATTGAGTTCAAGGCATTTATTGGATGCGAAAATATGACGGATGTAGAGATTGGTGATGAGCTAGAAATAATTGGTGCCGGCGCTTTTTCCTTTTGCAAATCTCTGAAATATCTCAAGCTTTCATCTGTCGTCATCATCGGTTTATTTCGACGCATTCTATAACTGTGAGGCCATGGCAGATATTGAGTTCTCGGAGCGACTTGAAACAATTGGAGAAAGCGCATTTTATTCCTGTGATCACCTTGAACGCATTGCCATCCCGCTGAAAAGAGATCTGTTTTCATTTGACGTTGAACTTGGGGG
>JAAERL010001088.1 GCA_024230435.1 Desulfobacteraceae bacterium | reverse complement strand
GTATCACTACCGGAAATACAACGAGACCAAACATATTCGCAGTAAGAGAGGATGGAAGGCTTATTCTAAGGTGGATGATTTATCAACTAAAATCAAGAAACTATCGAAGCAGTAAAAGGATATTCAAAATGATCACGCTGATGATTTACATTATAATGAGCACCAGAGGATTGGAAATGACGAGTTATTATGAAGACGAGAGGATTGAAAATGATATCACCCCCAATGAGGTTGAAATTCATTCGTGGTCTCGATATGATTGACACTGTTCAAAGTGATTTTGATTTGTTCTATCATATTTAAGTGCATGCCTTAAAAAAGCAGGACCATAATATTGGAGCGTGCTGCAATGCTTGCCATTGCAGCACGCGACCCTGCCCTTCATTTTATTTCGTGTGATTTTTATTGCTGTTATTCGGGACGATTCTTGGCCCACTGACTCTGTATAATTATATGATTGCACATGTGCTGACTTATTTTTAAATGGGTATACAAATTTTCTTTACAGTTTGATCAGATCTTTTTTGCAAACCAATTATTACTACCCCACTCATGTGGATATCATACTGTTTTTTCTACATGCGTCAGATAACCGCTCACATCTTACCATTCTTCCCACACGCGACAGTTATTACCTCTCGCAGCTGGATACTTGTATACTTTCTAAAAGTGGGTTTTAGAGGGTATTTATTTTCCTTCTGAAACCTCTCTAAATTTAATGTGCTGACTTATTTTTAAATGGATAGGCAAATTTTCTTTACAGTTTGATAGGATCATCTTTTTTGCAAACCAATTATTACTACCCCACTCAT
>JAAERL010001087.1 GCA_024230435.1 Desulfobacteraceae bacterium | reverse complement strand
TCTTAAGATAGAAATTTGAGTTTTGAGGGTCGCAAATGTGATGGCCCTCTAGCCCAACCCGCAATTTGAATATCTGATAGAATAATCTCCCATAAAAATATAGGGTGTCCACCCAACGGACGGATATTGAAGGAGCAGTGCCGTTTTTCATTATGGGTAGGCTAGGAGAGTCTAAACCCGCCATGGTGGCTGTTGAGGTGCGCGATGGCATCGCGCAAACAAAAATTGTGGGTTAAGTCAATGTGACAGTAATTAAACCTAATGTTTTGTCTTTTAGATTTTAATACCTAAAACTAAAAATTGTAGGTCATCGGGTTTGGCCTTTCCCCCAGCCATATATTGATGCAAGAACACCATGGTCTATAAAGTTTATCGTTCTTGTAACGGTTGACGAAGTCAACCTTTGTTATTGCGAAGCAAACTGTATTTGATGCTACATATGTTATTTTTTCTCTTAATCTATAGCAATGTATACAAAATCTAGAATTAAAGCTTTATTCTATTTGTTGATATTTGTATGCTTTTTTATTTAGTCGCGCCCCAAGGGTGCCCTGTCATGCTGAAGAC
>JAAERL010001086.1 GCA_024230435.1 Desulfobacteraceae bacterium | reverse complement strand
GCAAACCAAGTCCTCTGTCAAATTCAAATGTGTCAAAGGCAAAGGCAAAGGAGGCAGAGCTGGGCAAATTAGAGTTAACGTCCGTCAGGCAGAGCGAACCAAAGAAATAGATTGTCGCACTATCAATCAACACGATGAGACGGGATGAAGAGAAATGGAAAAGGCTATTATTTTATGATTTAGCAACCTTTTCAAATGCTTTTCGATTTTCGATGTCGCGTAGGTAATAAGGATAGCCCATATTGCTGGAGGCA
Source organism: Desulfobacteraceae bacterium (assembly GCA_024230435.1). Taxonomy (GTDB): domain Bacteria; phylum Desulfobacterota; class Desulfobacteria; order Desulfobacterales; family Desulfosarcinaceae; genus UBA2230. Next base: position 424 of record JAAERL010001086.1, on the reverse strand, counting down.
TCAGTCACTGTACAGCATTGAGAGTACCATACAATACTTCACCCGTCCCAGCGGGTTCGTCCTCAGTGCCTAGAGAGGTATAAAGGCCGTGCATCCCGCCAAAATCTTCACTTTTTGCACCCGGAGCCTTTTTTCAATTTTTGAAGTTAGTGAAATGCTCTAGCTTTGGGCCACAATGGCCAAAATTATATTTTGGGGACTTGACTAATATGCTTTTCCAGTACCACCATCCTTTTGTCGACCATAATGGGGTCTCTATACGTGTGTTGACTGGCCGATAATTCCAATGCTCCGCTGAGAAATGCATGTGAGAGTACACTAGCTTTTTGCTGTATAATTTTGGGCGGCCATCCGCCATCAAAGCAAGAGCGTACCTTCGAATGGATATCTCGACAAAGACATGCTTTCCTAACCTACCCAGCAG
>JAAERL010001085.1 GCA_024230435.1 Desulfobacteraceae bacterium | reverse complement strand
TTCGCATGACTCATCTATCGGTATGGCAGGTTTTCTCCTGCCATGTTTGCGGCGGGAGTTGCCTGTCCTTTGATGTCTGTTGTCTCGGCGCGACCAATCCCGCCATATCTGTTGCGAGATATTGTCCCGCTATAATTATGGCGGGAAACACCTGACCTTCGGTGTGATTAGTGTTGTTCTGGATATCACCTCCCCACTGTACTTTACACACCCTTGCAGAAAAACACTAAAGTGCCCGGAATTCTTCCAGGTTCTTGTTTCCTTGCTTCTTCTTTCTACGTAGTTCTATAATCTTTTTAACCGCAGTCAATAGTTCTGGTCGCATATTTCTGTGATGTGCTGCCGCATGATGCTTTGTCCAGTAATCTGCTAAATTTGATGCTCCTGGTCTCCAAAAATATCGAAATTGCTGTTGACTCTCTCTGTCGCGCAACCAATGGAATCGCATATCCATGCTTTTGGTTCTCTTTGGCTGTATGCGGTTATTTATGACTCCCTCCGCAGTGCTATTATCCGTTTGCAATGATGTTTTACCTTGTTCATGGCCCATTGCCATTAATATTTGTCGGATGTAGACGGCTTCCCTTGCATTAATGTATAATGCGCCTAGTTCTGCTTCTGCCGCTGATGACATCACTGCTTTAATGATTTGCGAAATGGTAAGTACCGGCCCATTTTTTCGGGGGATACTGTGTGTCGTCTGTTAGATAAAAATACCCTCCTGCTCGGCTGCGTGCTTTTG
>JAAERL010001084.1 GCA_024230435.1 Desulfobacteraceae bacterium | reverse complement strand
GCAATAGTCCCACAAAACCAGGGGAGAGTGCACCGATTTTATATTCTTTTGTATTGCTTCCTTAACAGCTTTCCAGGTAATGGCGTGTATATAAGCCAATTTTTGAGACCCGCCGTGGGACTCAAAAAATCTCAGCTCCACATGGAGGCAGACCTCCCAACCCTTACATCAATTGAAAGCTGATACCAAGGGCTATCTTTTGGTGGTTTCGAACCACCGATGACTACGATGTGGGCCATCAAATCGACCGCTGAACCAAGGTGCTTTGCCGACCAATTTTCCCGAGCATGCTTTTATAACGCGTAAAAGCATGCTCACGGGTTCGAACATCACTTCTGAGATTCTATCCCTTCCGTAGATCTGCGCGGTTATTTTTACAATATGCGCGGTAACTTGTGAGTTGTGTTTTATCGTTTTTTTCAGTCACGAGCGATTAGGGATATAAAAACCCCGGAATCAACTTACCTGGAAAGCTGTTAACCCTAACTGTGCGTGTAGCTTTTGCACTTTCATCGGACAACTTTCTGTTATGTATTATTCCCTGAGAATATTCCGAGAAGT
>JAAERL010001083.1 GCA_024230435.1 Desulfobacteraceae bacterium | reverse complement strand
GCCCAGCGTGGCGCCAAGGGCAAACCAAGGAGAAGCTAGTTCTTTTGATAGGTACCTAGACGATTGCGATATATTGAAAAAGTTGAATTTGAGAAGGCACAATTATTTTACAACTGTACCTGTCTCACAATACTCACACACTGTTGAATCCATTCACAGTGCAAAAATTGAGCGACGTTTGGGAATCAGATTGACTTGAAAATTTTGAAAAAGTTAAGGAATGCACCGAATTAGCAAACTGGCCATCCTAAAATTGACTAGGAGCAAATTTCGGCGCAATTGCAAGGTAATATGGACGAACTGACGAAATATTGGACAAACCAGATCAAACTAAGATTAATGCTCTGGAAAAGCCACGGTTGGAGGCAACCACGACGGGAAATGGCTACATCAAGCTGTGCCAGTCGGATGGAGTTATGGCAAGGCCGTTTTCATGGAAAAATGGACAAAGGGCAGGGATCGGGTATTGAGTCTGACTCACTACCAAATCGACGCTATACAGACGGGAGTACTATCCTGAAAATGAAGAGAGGAGAAAAATATGAGATGGAAAATTGACGTGG
>JAAERL010001082.1 GCA_024230435.1 Desulfobacteraceae bacterium | reverse complement strand
ATTGAAGACTATGGCTGTATCATTATTCTTGGATATTCTTGCCAATGATGTATACAAAGATCAATAAACACATTGATTTTTTGTTGGGGAAGGCAATGGTGGGACGCTTGGTACTTCTCTGGGACTGAAGGGCGGTTATTAGTGGGCAATAGGAAGGGTACGCCACGCCCAAAATCTTTAAGGCACGACCATTTGTTTGTCTTGGACGCGCTTATCAATCCTGCATACAAATGGCAGTAAAATCACATGGATTGTTTGTTGGGAAAATATACACCTCCACAAAAAAAGTGGGCAATTGATGCCAGTTGATTGAAGTCATTATTGAGCAAAATGCACAGGATAAATAGATGACCGGCAGTACAAATAATCATGTAGTGTAGCCTGAGTTTTTTAGTCCCTTGTGACTTGCAGTATTAATCAGCATTAGTAGCCGAGTAAACGGCTATAGGTTCTGATGGGGCAGTAATAATTAATGTGATTGAAGTTATAGGTACAGATCTTTTGCTGTACCTACAGTAGCCGGATCGCAGTTTTGGAAGGGGCAGTTCATTCCAGTTCAAAAATAGGGGAACAAATGCATGTTTAAAAAAAGGTAAAAAACCTGAAAAATAACCAAAAATGGATATAATTGCCTAATTTATTTATACTAATTCCTGAGTGAAAGAAAAAACTGAGATCTTTTCGGCGGGCGGTTCAACAGTCGATGTAGTAGCTGATGTTTCTACATCCAACATATGAACCTGGCGCTCAATGAGGCAGCCATGCAGAGAAAAAAAATACATGTTGTTGTTGTCATTGAT
>JAAERL010001081.1 GCA_024230435.1 Desulfobacteraceae bacterium | reverse complement strand
TCATTGTGTCAACTTAGCTTTTCGAAAGCGGTAAGTTTCAACCATGTGATGCTGTATTCAGCCATCACAAAATGCCATATATCCGTGGCAGTAAAAATATAAAATAAGACTGTACCTGTACTTCCGTTTGAAATCACGTGTCCAATTTTTAACCGCTTAGTGATTCATACCGCTTGTTTCGCCGTCGGCGCAAACAGCTAGTCTCTCTTCTCCTTTCGTTTTCGATTCTCTTCATTCCCATAGCAGGGATTCTTATGAGCAGAAGTTCAAAAGAAATTTCGAATTTTTAACTCCAATTTCTGAAATCCTCGATTATCTAGTGGATCCCCTATTTTGCTGTGCCACGAGGCTGAATTGCCTAGCAATTAGCCTTCGTTTGATCTGGTTTATCCATCAATTTATCCGACGCTAATCCTCAGCGATTATGCCGAGGTACCGCTTTTTGGTTATTCTCCATATTCATCCAACCATTTCCCCGCATTTTTGACTGTTTACAATTCTTTTCACCTTATCCGATTCCAAAAGTTGCCCAATTTTCACTGTGACTAATTTCAACAGCAGATGAGCAATGTG
>JAAERL010001080.1 GCA_024230435.1 Desulfobacteraceae bacterium | reverse complement strand
ATACTCACATGGTTGTTTTGTCTGTTTTGTTAGTGTTTTGCTAGTTGATGCGGAGCGCGCGCAAAAAAATTAAATCAGAGCCAGCTCTGATTTTTTTTCGGCGGTAGCATGGTTGGCTTCTCATTCAGCGTTTTGCGATTTTTGAGGATTCACCATCCAACACGATTCAAAGTGAGACGACGGACAGACGTTTCACGATTCATCCTCCTCCTTCTCATTCTTTTTTTAGAGGGGCAAAATCGACTTAAACCATGGGATTATCGCCGTAGTAATGATACTACACACTCAACATTAACCGAAATGTGTGCATTTCTGGATATGTTCTTCTAAAGACTCTTTTGAATCACATATCCAGAAATGCACACATTTGGGGTAAAGTAGATAGTGATTTATGGCACCACTGAGATGAGAGCTGCCACTTGCACTGGACCCTCCTTCCCAACTTATCCTTGTATAACAATATGTTGCGTGAGTGAAATCATGTCAAATAGCCCATATTCTACTTCTATGTTACTTTATAAAATACTCGACTACCCGATTAGGCTGTAGTTCTTAGTAATTTGTGCCAAATGGGGGTATAAGCGGT
>JAAERL010001079.1 GCA_024230435.1 Desulfobacteraceae bacterium | reverse complement strand
GACAATGGAAGCAAATTTAAATTATATTTCCAAGAACTTTGTGAAGAGTTTGGATTAAAGCCAAAGCCGACTACTTTTTGAAATCTGAGAGAAAATGTCATTCTAGAGCGCATGCATGGTGTGCTTGGCAACATGCTTTGCACCTCTGGGCTGGATATGTCCGATACTGTGACACCCGAAGACATTGACGATTCTATTGTCAATGCCGCTTGGGCCATTCGTTAAACATATCATACTGTTCTCAAAACGTCGCCTGGCGCTGCTATATTTGGTCGAGACATGATGTTCGATCTCCCATATTTGGCGGACTAGACCGCCATCGGACAGCGACGACAACTAATAGTTGATAAGAAAAACGTGCGAGAAAATAAGGACCGTTTTGACTTTGATTATTTAGTTGGCCAAAAAGTACTGCTTGAACAAGACGGTAAGAAGCTTCGCAAAGGTCAGGTGAAATATTTAGGACCCTACATAATCACCTCGGTTCATACAAACGGAACCATTCGGATTCAACGTGGAAGCATATCGGAACGTGTAAATATTAGGAGAGTCACCCCCTACTTCGAGCCCATTGGGTGAGATTTGAAGAGGCAGCTGGAAGGCGTAGGTGTATGATATATATGTAAGACAGATAGGAATACAAGTACAAAAAAAATAAAGAAAAATAAAAATCTCAAGTTAAGTTACTCACTATCACATTGTCCAAAAAACTTTCAAAAACTAAAATCTCTCTTAGCCTTTGGTAAAGCTTTAGTGCATCTAATAAAGCTGCAATTAATGAGAAGTACGACCGCGAGCGACGCTTCGCAT
>JAAERL010001078.1 GCA_024230435.1 Desulfobacteraceae bacterium | reverse complement strand
TACTTAAGGGCTGACCGGCCGGCTGACATCTATCTGATCATAATAAATCCCCATAAATTTCAGAATTCAGAATTTCTACCTTAAAACAACTATCCAAACTACTTTTAATCATGCCATGTACTAATGCCAACTGTACTTGTGGAGGATACTGTACCTGTGCAGATGATTGCAAGTGCGCTAAGCCCAATCAAGGAGCTGAGGACGGATGCGATAATTCTGACTGCAACTGTTCCAAGTGTGGTTGTGGAGGAGAATGTGTTTGCAACAAGAAGCCCGGAATTGAGGACTAGTTTCTTCAACGGGTGCATATTATAGTCCTCCCTAGGGGCAAACGATTTTTCCACCCCTATTCCTCAAACCCGCTAAAAATATACAAATCCAATTTTCTGTGCCAACCGAACTTTTAACCTCTCCCACCCTCTTTTAATTCTTTTCTTCGTCCAAATTTGAATATTTTCAAAATTTTTCAATTTGGCGGTTGGACGATTGTCCGCCAATGCGTTATTATCCTGCGTTAATACCCGAATGAGTTCCCACACGCACCATATTGTTGCATTAATTTCCTTTCACTTTGAAACCATAACTGCTTTGATGTACTGATTGCCATGAAACCACGTGAGTAGATGATTCTTTGCATTGTTGAGTAGCTGCAAAAGCAAGAATGCAAATTGGTTGATTACAAGGTAGGTTATGGAAATTTTCGCATTTTTCAGCTTTTTGAAGTCAATTTTTACACATGTTCACTAACCGCATCCACTGTAATGCGTTTTTCAACGAAACTCCCAGGGCTGACAAGTATGGCCAAGACGTACCTATCGCAAGAGTCGGAAATTGAATCGGGTGAATGGAAGGTGAGATATCCATCATGCATATTTTTCGCAAAAAATCTACGCTGTTAAATACCTTTTGGTACGATGCTCATCCAATTTAAGGCGCTTTTCAACGAAACCCCCGGGGCTGATAATGATTGCCGACATGTACCTATCGCAAGAGTCGGAAATTGAATCGGGTGAATGGAAGGTGAGATATCCATCATGCATATTTTTCGCAAAAAATCTACGCTGCTAACT
>JAAERL010001077.1 GCA_024230435.1 Desulfobacteraceae bacterium | reverse complement strand
CGTTTCAGTTTCGGGTTCAGGATCTTTTTTTGTTTCTATTTCGGCCATGATTTGATCGAGTGCGGCCTGCTGGTCATCGCTCATATCGTCTTGACCATCCGTCTGGTCAGATTTTTCGGCGCTTTGCGCTTCAGTTTTCGTTTCAGTTTCGGGTTCAGGATCTTTTTTTGCTTCTATTTCGGCCATGATTTGAGCGAGTGCGGCCTGCTGGTCATCGCTCATATCGTCTTGACCATCCGCCTGGTCTGATTTTTCGGGGCTTTGCGCTTCAGTTTTCGTTTCAGTTTCGGGTTCAGGATCTTTTTTTGCTTCTATTTCGGCCATGATTTGATCGAGTGCGGCCTGCTGGTCATCGCTCATATCGTCTTGACCATCCGCCTGGTCTGATTTTTCGGCGCTTTGCGTTTCAGTTTTCGTTTCAGTTTCGGGTTCAGGATCTTTTTTTGTTTCTATTTCGGCCATGATTTGATCGAGTGCGGCCTGCTGGTCATCGCTCATATCGTCTTGACCATCCGCCTGGTCTGATTTTTCGGCGCTTTGCGCTTCAGTTTTCGTTTCAGTTTCGGGTTCAGGATCTTTTTTTGTTTCTATTTCGGCCATGATTTGATCGAGTGCGGCCTGCTGGTCCTGTTCAGAATTGGTATTTTCTTTATCATCTTTTTTTTCAGCATGTTGTTCTTCGGATTTAGGCGAAAGCGGGGCTATGTCGTCCTTTTTAGGTTGTGGGGCTCCTCCGGAGCTGGTATTTGCGCCAGATGTGATTTCCGCCATTATTTTCTCAAAGGCGGCTTTTTCATTGTTATCTAAACTTTCGAAGTCATCATCGAAGTCGTCATCAGGTTTGAGTTTGTCATTTTTTTCTTTGTCGCTCATGTCTAAACAATTGACTATATTTCATAAAACTAAATGTGAAAATCTATGGCCGGAATAATGGAATCAACTGAGATTAAAATCACTGGAAATCTTAGCCGGCAGATGCAATTATTATTTTATATTTTGATATATCGGCAGGTTTGGGTTTAACTTAACTTTACGTCTTGTGATTATGGTATTTTTTTCATATATGAACTTTGATACCAACATTGCCTGCGCCGTATAGGGAGTAACTGTTTTTGTTGTTAATCGGCGAAATAGAAACATTTGTTATAGATCAAGGCGTGCTGAAAACTTTTACCACCAGGTATCTGATTGATATTGTGAGGGTTAATATTACAAGAATAAAATTTTTCGCACACAACGAAAATATCGGACAAATTGGCCTCGCCCTCGCACTTTTTCGCTAAATTTTCTATTTCCCAAACAAGCTCTAAAATTTACAGACCAATTAAGGGACTTAAAGTCTAACTTCACATGAAATTAAGCCCAATGCAAAGCGCGAGTCATTCGACTATCGAAAGATTAAAGCAGATGCTTAAGGATGAACAACGCGCCCGAAAACAAGCAGAAAATCAAATTCGAACCATTGCCGCAGATCATAAGCGGATGGAAATCGAACTTATCCGTTATCAAGATCATTTTGAAGCTTTAGTGGCCAGCAGAACAGCAGAACTGATGGCCATCAATGAAAAGCTCATCGAGGAAAACCGTGAACGGCGTCTGGCGGAAAGAGAAAGGCGTTCTTTTGAGGACCAGTTTCGGGAAGCAAGTCTGTTACTTGAAACGGTTCTAAACGCCATCCCTGATATTATAGGCGTTCAGGATGCGCATCATCGTATCATTCGGTTTAATAAAGCTGGTTATAAATTTTTCAATAAAAAAGAAAATGAGGTCGTTGGAAAGCATTGTTATGAATTGATCGGCGAAGTCAGGCCGTGTGAGCTTTGTGTCACCAACCGGCTTTTGGACACATCCCAACCGAATCAGATGACTAAATATATTGAAGAAAAAGGTATATGGATGGATATCCGCGCTTACCCGATTCTTGATATGGACGGCAGGGTTGTCAGAATTGTCGAACATTGGAGGGACATTACCAATCTTAAAAAAAGTGAGGCTTCACTAAGAGAGTCTGAAGAAAAATACCGTCTGCTGGTGGAAAATGCCAATGCCGCCATTTTTATCTTTCAGGACGGTGTTTTTAAATTATCAAATCGTAAGGCATTACAAATAGGCAGGCGTATAAATCTAAAAGAGCCTTACAATCCCCTGATATCATACATTCATGAAGATGACCGGCGTGATGAGTTCAAAAAACTTGAAGACAGGTTGAACGGCCATGAAAAAAAGCCGCTCACCTTGGTTTTCAGACTTAAGGACAAACATGAGAAAACCATCTGGGTAGAGCTAAATACCGTAAATATTACCTGGAGAGGCAAAGCGGCCACGCTCAATTTAGTGCACGATATTACCCAATCTAAAAACCTCGAAAGCCGGTTTCAGGAAGCGCAGAGGATGGAGTCCCTGGGTACCCTTGCCGGCGGTATCGCACATGACTTCAACAATTTACTTATGGGTATTCAAGGCAACGTCTCGTTAATGTATTTGAATGTGGAACCGGAAAACGAACTATACGAAAAATTGCGAAGCATAGAAAGTTGTGTTGAAAGCGGCTCGCAATTGACAAAACAATTGCTTGGTTTTGCCAGGGGAGGCAAATATGTTGTCAAACCCATGAACATGAATCAGATCGTACAAAGTTCTGCTGAAATGTTCGGACGAACCCGCCGGGCAATTAAAATACACGGCAACTATGAACGCGAGCTCTGGACGGTGATGGTTGATCGCAGTCAAATCGAGCAAGTCATGGTCAATTTTTATCTCAACGCATGGCAGGCTATGCAGGGCAATGGCGATCTCTATTTAAAAACGGAAAATGCCATTCTCAAACAAATGCATGTCAAAGCCCATGGCTTGCCCGCTGGACGATATGTAAGATTATCAGTTAGAGATACGGGCATTGGTATGGACACCGCTACGCGCAGGAGAATATTCGAGCCGTTTTTCACCACCCATGAACCGGGCCGTGGCACCGGGCTTGGATTAGCATCCGCATTTGGCATCATTAAAAATCATAATGGATTTATTACGGTTCAAAGCAAATTGGGCGAAGGCAGTACGTTTGAGGTTTATTTGCCCGCTACCGATAAAAAACCCGAAGCCGAAACGTTGCCCGCTCAAAGCGTTGAAACCGGAACGGAAACCATTCTTTTGGTCGATGACGAGGATTATATCATCGAAGTCGGCCAGTTAATGCTCAACGGGTTAGGCTATTCAATCATACCGGCTAATGGCGGAGTCCTGGCCATAGACAAATTTATTGAGAATCAGGATAAAATTGACCTTATCATTCTGGACATGGTGATGCCTGACCTGGATGGAGAAGCTGTATTTCATAAACTGCGCAAACTATCACCAGGTGTAAAAGTGCTATTTGCCAGCGGAAACTATGTTGTTGAGCAAACCCGAGCGCTTCTGAAGACCGGAAATAGTGACTTTTTGCAAAAACCCTATAATTTAAGGCAGCTATCAACAAAGGTCAGAACAATTCTCGATGGGCCTCAAACTATTTAATTCGAAGGATGCGGCGAATGGATAGGTATCTTTTCAATACGCAGTATTTTCATGGAAGTATTGAATCATCAACTTTAAGTATAAGAGGCTGGTTGCTGATTCAAAATTTTGCGCCTTTTAATAAAAGAACGCAGTTGAAATATAATGATATGATTAGCCCCGCTGAAAAAAAACTCAATGGATATTGCTACTCCACCAATTGGTTGCAAAATCTGTTGATTTCAGCATCTCTGGGAAATATCGAGCATGTCCCCCAAATCCCTTATAACATGCTTATTTGGTACTTGGATGGCTTGGTTCCTTGTTAAACAGGATCTTTTTTTATTCTTTTCTAAATCCATCATAATTCAATTCTACTTACTATTTTGTAACAAAACGTCAACTAATTTTTCTGCATTTTTCTGGATAGAAAATTTATCTTCAATGGTCTTTCTCCCTTCGATACCGATAGTTCGTCTTAACGCTTCATTTTCTATTAATAGGGATAATTTGTTATACCAATCCTTGTCTCTATTTGCTATAAAACCATTTTTACCATCTTCAATAAATTCACAAGCGAATCCAACTTTTGAAGAAATCGAGGGAATTCCAACGGCCATATATTGTAATAATTTATAGGCGCCTTTCCCTCTCGTCCATTCATCATCTATCAATGGCATAACACCTATATCCATTGATTGTAAGTCAGTAAGTTCTGATTTAAGTGTCCATTCAATACACTCCACATTGACACCATCAATTCCAATATTGCCACCACCAATAATTTTGAGATCAAAATCATATTTCATGGCTAATTTCTTAAAAACGTCAAACAAGATTGAAATATATTTAACTGTAGATACACTGCCAATCCATCCAATACAGAGTCTGGTAGTATTGGGTTTATGACATGGAATCAACCTGTTTGTATCAATGCTTGTGGGTATTATAGTAATATTTCTGTTGAATTTTTTAGAATAATCAGCCAAATATTGATTGCTTAAGACAATATGATCAACTCGTTTTAATATTCTTTCAATGTTTTTCTTGTCTCGAAAAATTTTCATTAATAAGTTTGGTGATTTCGGATATATAAATATTGCATCATCAAAATCAAATATGGTTTTTTTAGCAAATAAGGTTATTAATATTTCTGATAGTGGGAAAAAATAAGGAATAGTTTCTTTTTGTATAAACACACAGTCATATTGTTTTATTTTAGAAATAGAATATATTCTTTTAATAAATATGGATACAAACCATTTGACTTTATACAAAGTTGTTGGGTTGTTATTAAATAGTTTGAAAAAATCATTTTCAACTGCAGGCATTATGGTTGCATCTATCTTTTTATTGTCATTAATAAATGGAAGGTACTCATATACACGGCAACGGCTTGAAGCTCCAAGATTTTCAGTTTTTGCCAGGAAGAGTACTTTTATACTATTTTCCCCTCGCATGAATCACCATTCTTCCGCTGTTTTTGGTTAGTGCCAACATAACTGAAATACAGTAAAATATTGCCTTTGAGACTCTGTTTTTAACTGTTAAAAATGCAAGTAATTTTTTTTTGACGCGGCTATCCTTACTTTTATCTTCAACAACATATCGCAAACTTAATATAATGTTGTTAGGGGATTTTTGTGAATAGATCCTCACAACTTCAAACCCTGCCTTTTCCAAGTACATTTTTATTCAATGGTTCGAACAATTTTATAAAATAGGTACCAAAAAATAAGAGTCCCTGATATCTAAGAGAATTCAGTTTTCCACAACAAAAATTCTCTAATCGACAAAAGGGACTCAATGAAAACAATAAACACTATTTTAGACCAAATGTCCAACATTTCAAAGCCTCGGTACAATTTTATGGTTACACTTTTGACAACAGCAATGCTTTTGCGAGGCAAAATGAACTTTCGCAACTTAAGCCGATATAGCGGGTTATGCGACAAGACCTATTCACGCCAGTTTCGCAAGCCATTTGATTTTGTTGAATTCAACCGCATAGCCGTGAGTCAAACAGTTCCAGAAAAAAATACCCAAATTGCCGCCATAGATTGCAGTTTCTGCAATAAAAGCGGCAAGCATACATATGGTCTGGATAAATTTTACAACTCCAGTCTGAACAAGGCTGTAAAGGGGCTGGAAATATCCACCCTGGCGATTGTCGATGTGGACTATAATACCGCATACAATCTTTCCACCCGGCAAACTCCTGTTATTGATGATCCGGATAAAACACGAATTGACTGGTATTTGGAACATCTAAAACTCGATCGTCGTACTAT
>JAAERL010001076.1 GCA_024230435.1 Desulfobacteraceae bacterium | reverse complement strand
TCCGCTTCAAATGGTAGTTGGTGTGATGTGGCTCGTGATTTCAATGCCTGTATGGCCTTGCGGTCTTGGGTGATGATGCGCTTTTTTTCTTTTTTGGAGAGGGACTTCCATGAATGTTTTAGTTGTGCGTCAAAGGCTGGACGGTTGGGGTTGAGACGGTCGGCGAGGCTCGCCCATTGCTGTGTTGGTGGATGATGCAGAGCTGGTGATGGTTTATCTGTCATGATGGCGGTAGGCTGTGTATGTTGTTAGTGTTAGTGGCTATGCTATGATCTGCGTGTGGCGGTATGATGGGTTTTGGATTTTTGGTGGTGCACGGGTGATGGCGGGACGTTGGCGGAAAATTGATTGACACCCTGCATATTGAGTCCTGCCAACGCGCGGGCGGGGTCTACAAAAGATCTTGAAGTTCGTGCCGTTTCAAGATCGAAAACTTCATGCCAATGTTCTTCGTCTAAATATCGGGCAAGAGGGCAAACCCTCCAATTTAATATTAGTTGTAACCAGATGTAACGGTAATAATATCGGGCTTTGCCCCCGTAAATTTTGCCCTCGCTGGCCGGCCGCTTCCGCTTTCTGCCTGCAAAATGAAAATGGCATTTTTTTTCTTCGGCAGCAAGAACGAAGGCAGTAGCAGTAGAATAACAGCAACACGACGAACGTAAAGCGCAACGCAATAACATTGATCACAAGACAAGACAATCGACGACGCTCATAAGCATCAATAATAATATCAATCAACACAACAACTCAACAAACAACAGAATGGATTCCTCAAAGAACACCCACGAACAGCGTTCTCGCTCACTCTCGGTCGAAAACTCGGATTATACCATTGGCGGAATCAAGGGGAAATACACGGGTGAGATCAATCAAGAGGGCAAGCC
>JAAERL010001075.1 GCA_024230435.1 Desulfobacteraceae bacterium | reverse complement strand
TTAGTCTTGATGGGTACGATATTCCAGGAAGTTGTTGCTGTGCGTGACGGTAGATAATGATAATTTACTCGATCGGTAGCGATGGAAGACCAAGAACGCTCTATTGAATTCTTCTCCCATGAAATAGACCAATAACAAAGGCCGTGGTTGAATATGTTGGCAATGGATTATGGTGCGTGAGGCTGGTCGAGGCGAATGAACGCAATGAAAAAAAAGAAAAAAGAACTTTTTTAGTGGCGGCCGGAGTCGACGCGAACGATTTACAGTGCCCCTCCGCGAACCACACACCCCGTAGCAAGTCTGCCATGGGGGTCTAGCTTTCGCTTTACTCACAGGCTAATTCCCTAGTAACTAATAGTAGAAACCAAGAGGGGGGTATACATATTTTGGCTAGGCTGGATTGGTGGGGGGTTTAAACCGAGTAGGGGGGTTTAGTTCGGGAGGTTCACTGTATTGCGCCGCCTGCCGGAGGAGTCGGTGTCGTAGTGTGACGTGGGCAAAATGGCTGACGCAAAAAATGATGACGAAGCAAAATGGGTGTCCCTGTGTCCTGTGTCACTCTGTG
>JAAERL010001074.1 GCA_024230435.1 Desulfobacteraceae bacterium | reverse complement strand
CCATTTTGAGTTGGGCCTGTGCTAATGTTTGAAGTGTTCTGTCCGAATACCGCAACTAGTTATGACTATCTATTTTTAAACTTATATCTTGCATTTTAGCCTACGTTCGGTGACACTGATGTCACGAATGGGCTTCCACGGCAAACCATGAATGGTTATATTATTAGATTCTTGGTTCCAAGATGTTCTTGGAGGATATCTAAGGCCTAGATACCATATTTTTGTTTCTCTGGTGCAATTCAAAGCATTTTCAAGCCATTTTGAGTTGGGCCTGTGCTAATGTTTGAAGTGTCCTGTCCGAATAGCCGCGACTAGTTACGACTAGCTATTTTTGGACTTATATCTTGCAATTTATCCTACATCAGCACAGGATGGCACGGGACTACGTGTTTATACTGTTACTATGTACAAAAAGGCAATCCTGAATTCTATCGAGATCGAATTGGGTTCTGCCAAAACGGGACTTAGCGTTACTGACTCATTTCTCATCATTACTGACCTATTTTTAGAGATTTAGAATGGATCTTGGCATTACTGACCTAT
>JAAERL010001073.1 GCA_024230435.1 Desulfobacteraceae bacterium | reverse complement strand
GTATCAGATAGACCTTTTAACGGGGGCACGCCCAGTTGGTTTCCCCCCTTTCTAAATTTTCATGCCTGCGCTACGATTTCTCCACATTTTTGTTAGTGAAGTTCTCTAGCTGAAGGCCAAAATGGCCAAAATTAAGTTTTGGGGCGTTGTTTCATATGCTTTTCCAATAGCACCATCCTTTAGTAGACATTAATGGAAGCCTATAGATGTGTTAGCTGGGCTAAAGTACCAAGTCCCTGCTGAGTAATGTGTGTGTGATTCTACTAGCTTTTTTGTTAGACAAATTTGGCAGGCCATCAGCCATCAAGCCAGCACCAAGCTAGAGTGTATCTTCAAATGCATATCTCGACGAAAATATACGCTTTCATACATTGATACTCGGTAGATATACTCACTTAATAGTCACCTAAAGGATAGTATCTCGGGATGAGCATATAGACCACTTCCCTGAAACTTAATTTTGGCGCTCAGAGCTGCTCCCTAACTAAAGTCACTAACAAAATTGTGGATAAATCGTAGCGCAGGCACAATTTTTGGCGGGAACGAAAAGTGGGCACTGTTAATAAGGTCTATTGGTTGAACAGCTCCTTATTCGCAAGGAGTTCTTTCTTTCCAACTTTGATTGCCTCTCGACGATAGCGAATCATCCGACTCTTGCTGAACATTTCAATTGTAAATAGGAGTAGCTTGGTGCTCCAGGGGATAAAATGCGGGTGAACT
>JAAERL010001072.1 GCA_024230435.1 Desulfobacteraceae bacterium | reverse complement strand
TCACGTCCATCGGGTTCGGATGCTCCTCCTTGCTGGGATGGCGGCGGCCCGTTTGGATTGTTCATGTCACTTTCCGGTTCCCTTGGTGGGGAGCCTTGCGGTGGTGGAGATGAGGAGGGCGGCATGATTGGTTTTGCCCGTGGCAGTCCTTTCGATGGGGAGTACAACGATAAGCCAATAAAGAGAACAGTGCTTGTGTATTTGTGATGTTTAGATTCGTTTTCTACCACTGCAAGATTGCAACGGCCTTTCGTTTTGTCCATTGTTCATGTCAAGTGTCAAGAAGAACTTCAAGCCTCGAAGCAAAATTTGAAGAAAGTCATTGTGTTTCTTTTTACGGTCTGACTGATTTTAAAAATTCAGCAGCCGCCACCTCAGCATTCTCTACTTTTCCACCTGTTCACCACATCCGATTGGCAATTCGCTTGCTATCTTCCTTGCTTTTGAGGTTGACTGGTTCGTTCTTTGGTTGGTTTGTTGCTTGCGGCTGATCGATTCGTCCAACTCACAAGTTTTATCACCTTTTGTAATCGAGAGGTGTTTTTATTTGCCAATTTGGGTAATTTTTGTACAGGATAACAATATTATACTTAAAACATGGGAAAGGGAGGTGATGCAAGCGCAACTGCCGGACAAAGGTCGGTCAAGTTGGTTGGAGACAAAGCGGAGAAGTTTACTTGGGCTGAGGTGAAGAAGCACGTGAGTTCGTTTTGAGAATCATTTTATTGTCGCCGCTGCGCTGTTATGAAATTCATTTGACTGACAATTAATATGTTTA
>JAAERL010001071.1 GCA_024230435.1 Desulfobacteraceae bacterium | reverse complement strand
CCAGGTGGAAGTAGGTACAAGTACCACCTGGTACTCTCGATACACCCTTGCACCATTGGTATTGAACCGTGGGAATTCCAAAAATATCTCATGCATTGGAAAAAAATTGTGCGGAAAAAGGACATGGCGAATGCTTGTCCAACCGCACAGCAGGTACTAAAATTCGCGCGGAAAAGGACATGGCAAATGCATGTCCAACCGCACTGCATATCCTTAAGCTGCTGTTGCTGCAAACTGTCTGCGTTTGCTGATATGGTAGATGGGAGGGTGATGTTTCGTGCTGTAGTCAGCCCAATTTTCCGTTCCTGGCGCCCAGTAAATTCTGAATTGGCCCTGGGCTTCTCTGCATCGTAGCCAATGCAGGCGGAGATCCATAGCCTTGAGCTTTTGCGGGACAATTGTGTTGTTGACAACGCCATCAGCAGTGGAGTTTTTGGTTTGAATAGCCGATCGTTTCTGTGGCCATTTCATTTTGATAAGCGCTTGCTGGAGTGGCACCATAGTTTTGGCGGTTTCGAAGAGGGCTGCCAGTTCTGCTTCCACGGCCGAAGAT
>JAAERL010001070.1 GCA_024230435.1 Desulfobacteraceae bacterium | reverse complement strand
GGTTGGCCCAGAAAAGAACAAATTTTAGCTCCCTTCCAGAGACTCCCAAGAGTTATTGGGTTATAGTATCCCTGCAACTGTATCTCTGTTGCAGCGGCACTCCCATTGTAATATCTGTTACCGTTAGATTGACTTGATGAGACGATTTCAACGGTTTGTCGATGGTCATTCTACGCCCTAAAATGGCCTAATCTGTAGAGAAATGACCATTCTGTCATTAAATATGAAACAGAGGGAGTACATTAGTGCACTCGCCCCAAATATGTGCCCAAGTCAGTACAAAAATAACTTAGGAAATAGTACCTTTTTTAGCTATCGCTCATATTACACAGTTCCATCTGGTCACCACTACCTCGCGCTTCGATCATCGGCTCTTGGCTTTATTTTCGCTATCTATGTCTTCGAAAAAATAATGTGCGCGCATCGTAAAAGGTACCTTTAATCGGTCATACGTACGGTCATATTTTTTCATATATTTTCATGATAGGATATTAATTGGAAAATTATTTTTATCCTGTTATTTTATTGTTAATTTGAAAATATGACCGATTTCTTACACTCCGATATCATCATCTTCTGTATCGAATTCCAGCGTACATTTACCAGGGAACTCATGATGTTTGAGTTAAAATTTATGATGTCGAAGAGGTGATTATCGTATGATTGGTCGTATGTAGGTTTGTTTAAACAACCATTTTCCTAGATAGAGCGTCAGCTAGTAAGTTGGAGGGGATACGACCCTACACAAATTGTACCTTCTAGGAATCAGTACTCCAAACGTGACACCTCCCACGTCATAAATAAAAGGTATCTAGTGCGCGTTGGG
>JAAERL010001069.1 GCA_024230435.1 Desulfobacteraceae bacterium | reverse complement strand
TGGGAACGTACCTGAAGAAATTCTTGATACTGTTAAAGAATATCTAAATTCAAATTTGCCAAAGACCCAAGCACAGCAGTTACGATGGGATTTCGATAAAGGGGATTATTTTTAGGTAACTGCTCCCGGCAATAAATTACCGGACATCTAAACGCTTTGCGGCGTTAACCTATCCAATTCGAAAAAGTTACCTCGTCTGCCAGATCAGGTAACTTTTTTTTTGTATGCTTTCTCTAAAACCAAAAAAAGGGGGAAATTGTGAGCGAAAAAGATCAAATAAAAAACAAAAAAGACCGCGCCGAAGCTGAGCCGAAAAAGGATAAAAAAATTTGCGGCAAAAAGCCGGTTAAAGATTGCGGCGGCGTAACCCCGATGGAACCACTTGAAGATGGAAAACAAATCTGGCAAAAGAAGAAAGTAGCTTAATTTTGAACTGACAGACACCTTCTCAAAACCGGCATTTGTCAGATTAAATCTGAACTACTACACATTATCATCAAAAATCTTTCTGCGCCCAATGCCCCTGACAATAATGTGGTGCAGTGCCCCAGGGGCATCTATACGGGATAATCTTGGCATAGATCATTAGCTTAGGAACGTCCCCTAAAACCCCTATTAGGACCGTCTCCTGCTGAGCAAACCAGTCTTAGCTGGACATACAAAATAAAGGAAAAATCCCCACAAAAATTGGTAGCCAGCCGTTAGTCATTGATATAAGCTAATTTACAGGCCAAATAGCTTATATATGCTGGCACTAATGTAAGTTTGAAGGGATTTTCTAATACAAGTTCTTTTTTGTGTATCACTAACGTTCGTTTGTTTGGGCAAATTTGGATTTAGATATTCTTTAACGATATTAAGAAGGTCTTCAGGTACGTCTACTTCCGCATTATACGCTTTGTAATGACCGCCAAGAGCCTCCATATTTGCATAGCCGGTAAAAAGGTGACTAAGCCTTTCTATTAGGTGCTCCTTACCAGCCTCAATAGCTTTAGTGTGCAAATATTCGTAAACTTCTTTGGAACATCCATTTAAAACAATCTCTTGAATAGTATCCACATCATTGTTGGCTACAAGCCGATCTAAATACTCACGCACGTCTTCATTCATATTAATTTTAGGATCCGATAGCAGCGCATTTATAATATCAACGCGGCTTTTTTTTGCTGCCCAATATAGTGGTGTAAAGCCTATGTTATTAGCCTGATTCACATCAATTTCAGGATGCGATAGCAGCAATTTTACAATCTCAATGTGGCCATTTTTTGCTGCCCAAT
>JAAERL010001068.1 GCA_024230435.1 Desulfobacteraceae bacterium | reverse complement strand
TCAATACACCGGCCGGATTTATTTCTTGGGTTCGCCGTTACAGCTTTCTTCCATAAAAATTGGTGTCAACAGAGAGGAAGCACTTTGAGAATAAGAGGATCATTGTTGTTGACCTCCACATTCGACAACCATGTCCTAACCATGTCCTTTGCATAGGACGGTAAAGTTTTGAGGAACATTTGAAAATGAAGTCAACTATAAAGGCGGGATTCAGGAGGGGAATGAAGACTCTTTTACTCTCATTATTTCAATGAAAAAAGGCATCGGACGGCCGACGATGAAAGTAAGACGGATTATGAAACTATCTTAGAGGATCGCCGGAGGGCATGGCATTGCATGGGAAAAGAAAGATTACAGCGAGGAACGAAAATTTGAATGGGATACTGCAGCCATACCACCAAAATAGGGAGAAAGATAAGAATACGATGACATGGGGGTGTACCATGATCCGTTTGAGCGAGTTACTTCTCTCCATCGCTCCTATATCCCCTCCTAATCCTCCTGCATCAACCCCCCCCCAACAGCATCATATCACTAATCCTGCGTGTGAATTGCTGCTGAATTGGATTCTTTAACGAATAAATAGAATTCAAATAATAGAGGACATAATATTAATCAGTAATGAAACCTGCGCATTTCATTGTGTTGTTGTGTGATGCTGTTTTTTTGGTGTTCAGTACGGTATGATATGCTAGATTGCGTTCCTCTGAAATGACAGCCAGTTCTTATGACATCGTTGTTTCGCGCAAAATTGTTTCACAAACGCATTTCATATTTATGATGACATCACTCAAAAAGAAGTGTTTCATTGCACGATTAGCGCAAGAGCAGACAGATGTCACCGCCTTCGTTCCCCAGTTTCTCGCGCAAACATCATGATCATCTCGGATTTGTAAATATTTAGCTCATATTTAGCTCAAAATAAAAGCAAAATAGAAAGGAGGGCTATACTTCCTACGTCACATCCCCTAACATCGGAATCAAACAGTAACGATGCTTTTCAATGCATTCAAATGCATCAAAATACACCCAAATCGACTTCCTGAGGATCCCTGCATTTCGGAGGTCTAAGAGATGGCTCCAGAAGTCCTCTAGATGTTGCACTACGCTCTTCTGACTAATTTAGACATTAATTCATGCGCGCTTCACAAATTCGTACGAATTTCAAAAGCGTGATCTAATCTAAAACTATTCAGTCACGAACATTGTTTGTCAGCTCGCAAGTTGCGAAACATCACAAATATTTCAATCCATTTTTGATACTAATAGCACCAAACGACCGGGTATATACCCTTACTACGGAATGAATCGGATAAAATATGTAATTGGTAAACATATATTTTTGAAAAGTGAAGGTCTGGGGAACTGAAAATTATTATTTCAGAAGTACTAGACGTTTCCGTATCTTGATTTAGAGCAGCCTCAGATGGTAAAATGCAGACACTTGTACATGAAATATGTATTTCTTAATTAGAATTATAAAATCACATATTTCCATAGAGCCCTCAGTAACAGGAACAAATGTACGGGGTCAAATTTCTGGTTGGACTAAAACTCATGAAGTTATGTCCGAAAAACCACATTTGTTGGAAAAGTAAAAATTGCGATGACCGTTGAGAATTCCAACGGTCACATTTCTATTTCGGACGTTACACCAATGATGCATCAATGTATGAAGAAGCTGTGGTTTGTATAGCGGTGTGTATTGCTCTTGTGGGTCGTGAGATATGAGCATTTTACTTTCAAAAC
>JAAERL010001067.1 GCA_024230435.1 Desulfobacteraceae bacterium | reverse complement strand
TGACCGGAGAAAATGTATTTCAATTCTAATTATCCAAGTGCACACTTCTTCTTACTGTTCTCTTTGAGCGAGAGAGCAGCGGTTTATGCTGATCTTATCGATGATAAGTGATAAGTACTCTTCGTCTGCTTATATTATTTTGCTGCCCCTCACTGAAGATGAGCGAAGTGGCGATGCTACAAGATACTGTTGACTTATGTGCAAAAAATGAGGAAAAAGGATGAGTGTGTTGGCGAGGCTATCAAAAATGACAGTTTTGAGACTGGATGTGACAGTTTTTGATTACCGTCTGATTAAGCATTTGGCCGTTTTTGTCAATGAAACTCATAACCGGTAATTAAAGCCTATTCAGATTGTCATAATTCGCATTTTCCCGGTAATCAACTTAAGTAAAGAATTTTGTAAATGGTTCGCAATTCTGTCAATTACAAGAAACGAGAAGCCAGTTACAGGAAAAGAGAAGCTGCCCCCAGAGGTAGTATTCGAAACTTTGTGCCGTTGGTTGTTGCACGTCCGGCCGGCGAGAAGCGGC
>JAAERL010001066.1 GCA_024230435.1 Desulfobacteraceae bacterium | reverse complement strand
GAACTCATCGCTGCCCTTTTTGCACCTTTGTTGCAAATCGTGATCATAACGCAGCGAGAAATGTTTTGCGTATCGGGCTTCGATACGTTAACGCCGCAAGGCGTTTAGATGCCCGGTAATTTATTGCCGGGAGCAGTCACTACCATTATCAATAACATGACAGCAATCTTCTTTTCTTAATTTATTTTTTGAAATCATATATTAAAATATTTTTTCTGATACAAAAAAAACCGGATTGCCGAATCGTTATGCAAAGTATTATTGCAAAGCTAATTAAATTTTGATACTCGGCTTGCAAGTCTTTTTCTGTTCTGCTTTTGACTTTATCCTTCGTGCCGAGAAGACCCCTTGCTTCGCGCAGCGAAGATGGGAGATGAATTGGCATTTTCTATATTGACAATAATAGTAATTCTTTGTATTTGAAATGCATGCAAGTCACCCTTCGAAAATTTTTCAAATATCGAATCTATCCAACAAAATTTCAAATTTCGATGTTGGAAAACCAGTTTTCCATGTGCCGGTATTTGTACAACTGGAACCTTCAGGACAGAATTGATACGTATAAAAAAGACAATATTTCAGTTACCTATAACGATCAGGCTAACAAGCTGCCCGAACTGAAAAACCAGCGCCCCTGGTTCAAATCGGTATACTCTAAATTTATATACTATCAAGTGTTGCAAGATGTTTTAAAGCGCCTGGACAAAGGATTCCAATCGTTTTTTCAAAGGACAAAACAAGGCGGGATTCCCGGCTTTGCCAAGTTCAAGAAAAAAGGCCAGTGGAACAGCATCACATATCCACAAAACAAAAAACATCCTTCCGATATAATCAGCGCGCCAAAGGTTGGCGATATTAAAATGCGCTGTCACCACCCTATCGGCGAATCGGCAAAGGTCAAAACCTTGACGATTACAAAAGACGCAGACAAGTGGTTTGCCTGCTTTTCGGTTGAGCACACGCTTGGCATCGAGCCTAAGCAGGACGTGTCTACGGCTATTGGGATCGATCTTGGCTTGAAGGACTTTGTCTATGCTTCGGACAGGGACTCGATGCCAGCGCCAAGGTATTTGAGGAAAAGGGAAAAACAGCTTAAGCGACTTCAAAGACGGCTTTGCCGAGCCAAAAAAGGACTGACAAATATTACAAGCTTCTTAAAGCTGTTCAGAAATGTCATTACCGGCTCAAGTGCGCAAGAAACGACTTTCTTCACAAAGAGGCTAAATCGGATTACATTTTTCACGAAGACTTGAAAATCAAAAATATGGTCAGAAGGCCAAAGTCTATACACCGCGAAAATACCGGAGAGTATTTGCCTAACGCAGGTAAGCGCAAAGCCGGACTTAACAAGTTCTTTTCCGCTGCCGGATGGGGCAGGTTCCTGCTGTGTCTTCAATATAAGGCCCAAGCTTTGGGAAAACATGTTTTTGGTGTTCCTGCCCATTATACGTCACAAAAATGTTCTGCTTGTGATATGTTTGTGAAAAAATCACTTTCAGTTAGAACTCATTGCTGCCTTTTTGCACCTTTGTTGCAAACCGGGATTACAACGCAGCGATCAATATTTTGCGTATCGGGCGTTGATATGCTATCGGCTAAAGGCCGCTTAGAAGCCACCTTTTTCGTGTAATGAAGGTGGGGCGGCAGTCACCCCGATGTTATACCGATAGGGCAATCAAATTTTTCCATATATGTTTTACCTGCACAAACAAAGCTGTTTTAAAAGGCCCTGTATGCAGGCTTAACAACACATCGTACAAATGCATACCGCAACCGGCGATGTACGATAGACATTCAATAGGAGGAAACATGAAAAAAATTTATTTCGTTGTTTTGCTGGTTTTATTCAGTTTTACAGGCTTGCAGGCCCACCAACCCGCCGCAACCGAGAAAGATTTCCATTCATTTTCCAATCCAAATGAAGTCATAGTCAAGCACGTTGAACTTGACCTTTCGGTTGATTTTAAAAGGAACCAACTTTCCGGTTCGGCAATTTTGGATATCCAAGTTATGAAAAAGAAAAGAAAGGGTAAAAACGAACTTATTCTTGACACGCGTGACTTGAATATATCCAAAGTAATGCTGCTTGCTCCGGGAAAAAGACCCAAAAAACTTTGCTTTAAAATTGGAAAACGAGAGAAAATTTTAGGTTCGCCTTTAAAGATTAAACTCCCGAAATTGAGATCAAAAAAAACTGCAAAAATTGAAATCCGTTATTCTACCAGCCCTGAGGCTTCCGGCCTACATTGGCTTGAACCACAACAGACCGCCGGAGGCATTTATCCCTTTTTATATACTCAATCCCAGGCCATCCACGCCCGGAGCTGGATTCCGCTCCAAGACACACCTCAAGTACGCGCCACCTACACAGCGACCATTAAAACACCAAAAAAGCTGCGTGCGGTGATGAGTGCTTCCAATGAGCTTTATCCTGTGCTTGACGGCATCTATGATTTCCAGATGCCTCAAGCTATACCTTCTTACCTAATTGCGCTTGCTGTGGGCGATATAAAATTTAAGCCAATTGGTGAACAAACGGGTGTATTTTCCGAAGCATCGTTGCTTGACGCGGCGGCTGCGGAATTTGAAGATACACAGGACATGCTTAAATTTTCCGAACAGCTCTATGGTTCCTACCTGTGGGGACGTTATGATATTCTCATATTGCCGCCGAGTTTCCCTTATGGCGGTATGGAAAATCCAAGGCTGTCGTTTATTACACCTACGATACTCGCCGGGGATAAAAGCCTGGTAAATATTATTGCCCATGAGCTGGCGCATTCATGGTCCGGCAATCTGGTTACAAACGCCAACTGGGGTGATCTTTGGCTAAATGAAGGATTTACATGCTATGTGGAAAGCAGAATCATGGAAGAAATTTATGGCCAAGACCGGGCAGCGATGGAAAATGTGTTAGGATACCTGGACCTGATTGATGAAATGAGTTCTCTTGAGCCAAGAGATCAAATCCTGGCCGCTGACTTGCGGGGCCGTGACCCGGATGATGCGTTCACCTGGGTGCCGTATGTAAAGGGCCAATTGTTTGTTACTTTTCTGGAACACGTGTACGGCCGTGATAAATTTGATGAATTTTTGATAAACTATTTTGAACATTTTTCATTTAAAAGCCTTACAACAGAAGATTTTTTACGTTATTTCAAAAAGCAATTATTTGATCAGCAGCCTCACGCGGTACAATGGAGTGTAATTAAGCAGTGGGTATATCAGCCTGGAATGCCGGAAAGCACGCCTGTGCCTGAATCCGATGCCTTTGATCAGGTTTATCTGGAACAAGTGTTATGGCTTGAGGGTGAGAAAACCGCGGCACAGCTTGATACACAGGATTGGGTTGTACACCAATGGCTATATTTTTTGAATACATTACCCGATCGGCTTAGCCTGGCTCAACTGACTGAATTAGACACTGTTTATGCATTCACCCAATCAAATAATAACGAAATTGCGCATGCCTGGCTGCTCGTTGCTATTGAACAGACTCACGAACCCGCCTATGAAAGGCTGGAAAATTATTTACTGAGCATTGGCCGGATCAAATTGATCAGACCCCTATATCAGGCCCTGGCTGAAACCGATCAAGGCCGGGAGTTTGCTTTAGATGTCTATGAAAGGGCGCGCCCGGTCTATCACCGGCTTGCGGTATCACTTATCGATGAAATTCTCGATTGGGGAAAATAAAAGACAAGTCCGGTCTTGGCAAGTGTGTTATCAAGTGTCCATTCTTAAATGGCGAATTTGACCGATATCTTTGTTGTGCTGCAAAATTTTATCTTCGCAATATCACCCCAGAGCATATCAATTAAGATGCCTGTGGTAAAAAAGATATCTGTGGTAAAATTTTTTGTACGCCTTGATTTCGAACAAATTTTTCTTTTTCGCCGATAAACACTGGCCAATTGGGCAAGGATGAGAAGATATAAACGGCGGCCATCGGGGAAACAGGCCAATTCGCCGGCGGCCGCTAAATTAAAACTGGCTCTTATACCCAAAACTGTTCTCAAGCTTTGGGAAATAACCGTTTGATGAGGTTCATCACCAGCAGGCTTAATGATCCGAGCACGATGTATAGCCCCCAACGCGTCTTGATCAATATGGCAAGCCATTCCTGGTACCAGCCGCGGGCGCCTATCGGCTCAACGATATCCATTTTAATAGATTCCGGTATCAGGGACATTAACTTTTCCCGGGCAATGGACATGTCGTATTGCGCGATGGCCGCTTCATCATTGCCGCCGTATACTTCATAAGTCCCGCTGTTATGGGCAAGAAACAACAGCGCCGGTGCTGAATAATAAGCTGAAATCTTGTCCAGGTTTATGGGCCAGCTGTTGCCATGATTCATGACCACCTTCAAATTTTTCCGGTTTTTATCAGCCTTTTCCAAAGAAAGGTTCACAACGGCCTTATCGTGTTGATGATTTTTCCAGACCTTGCCATTGACATATTGCCATCCCGTCGAAATGGTTTTGGGCTCAAACAACTGAATCTGTCCAGTGACTGCACCCTTGGCTTCCAATTCAATGTTGCGCCAATACTCTGATACATAGGGCAGTTTGATTTCCCAGGTGGACGTGTTGGCTTTAGGATTATAAAGCGTTTTTACTGAAAGAGGCAGCTTGCGTATTTCTTTCCGGTCAAAGGAAAAATAAACCTGGGTTTGATCATAAACCAGACGAATATTCTTGTAATTTTTTTCAAGTGCGACCCTGGGGTTCAAATGCAAACGATAGTATCCTGGCTTGGGGATAGTTATTTTTGATTTCCACGTGAACCCGGCAGGGTTGAATGCTCCGCCTTTGAGGTTGTACTTTTCGACCATGGGTGAAACACGCCAATTTGGGTTGTGCTTAAGATTGCTAAAATAATGAATATGATCAATGATGCGCCCCGCTACACTGGGATACTTGAAAATTTTTTTATTCTGGTTAAGTCCTGTGACGATATAATAGCTGCCTGGTTTATCAGCATAAAACACAAGTCTTGGCACTCGCAGAACAACTCTAACCTGTTTTACCCTGCCTATGAAATGCTTTTTGGTATAAAGGCGCACCACTGCTTTTCGGCTTTTCCATTGATGCTTAATGTCAAGTTTAAGCTGCGACGTTTGCCCGTTCACCGGCGCCACAGTATCGCTGATAACACGGTGGAAGTCGCTTTGGCCGCCGGTAATTTCATACCAGCCGACTTCATATCGGCCGGAAAATATAGACTGAGTTTTCAAAATGATCGATTCAATCTGCAACCCGGAGCCGGGTAAAGCTATTTCCAATTCCATTCCTTCAGGGGTTTCAATGATATCCATTTGTGTCGTAATGGTCAGATCCGTATAATTTTTTTCTTCGGCTTGGCCATAAGCAATGACAGACTGAATCGGCAAAATTTTCTTACTTGCCTGACGATCGTGCCCTGATAACCGGATACGTATTTTCGAATACCGATTTGGTGGAATTTGAATGATTTTACCATGACTTGCGTTGCTATTAACATTAAATAGCGTAGTATTTTGGGCAAGCTGCACCCAACCTTGCGTTCCAAATCCCTGAATATCCAGACGGCCGGCATACTGTTTTCCGCATAGCAGAACCCCAATTTGGTCAACAATAATTTGTTCAGGAATATTGGCTTCCCATTCAATGCTGCGATTATTTTTGAACCGCAACGCAGACGGTGTGAGCATGTGACGCGCATCCCCCGCATATTGGCGCCAGTACATTTCAAAATCCCGGGAAAGATTATCCGGTCCGCTTAAGGTCAAGTCATAACTATTGTCCTTGTTTGCATTCACCATCTCCGGCAAGAGTGTGGTATCCACAATACCAGGTGTATTTATCTTTATGCTTGCGCGTGAACGCCATTTATTGCTCCCTGCATAAACAGGTGATCCTATAAACAATTCGAGCAGAAGCAACAGGCAAATCAGGCTTGATATTTTCAACATTTTCCTTGTCTTTCATTTCTGTTATGAAGCGTTGGCACGGAAAAAGCGCCAGGTTAACCCAATCAGCGTAACCGGCGAAAAACCAACGCACTACAGTATCCGCAGAAAACACCGATTGCGGCAGATCAATGTCATACCTCTTAGCCGAAAAGGAAGCCACGGCTGAAGCTGCCGGATATGCCCCGGATCTTAAGGGCATTAAAATTTGAAAACCATTTGATATTGCGGCTGATTTAGATTTGTTTTCAAGCCGCGTCAATAAGTGTGCGCTTTTTTTCCGCAGCCGTTTGCACAATGAAAAAAAACGAATTCAAGGCATGCTGTGTCCATTCACAAATAAGCATGTATTACCGGGATCAAGGCGCGAAAAAAATTTTCCTCAGGCATTGTATTAATATTCCGAGGATAAAACTTTAAGCACAGCGAAGATATCGGCCAATTTGGCCATTTCCGGCTGGACGCTAAGCAAGATTGGGCGATTTGCATCTTCTACGACCCTTACCATCCAGCCCGCGGCAGGCGCCAACCTATCGGCAAAGGTGCATGCAATCAATAAATCAAATAGTTAGCCGGGCTAAAACGCAAAGCTGGAGGCGAACTTGAATATTATGAGCCCGGTAAACCAAACAAAAGACCACAAAAATTAAATTCAGCGGCTCTCCCGGGAAACACACCCGAGACTCTTTGACATACAAAATGAAAAACATCGCCGTCAACTATAACTATGCCGGCTCGCCATTTTCCTGGCAGCGTTTATTGATAAATGGAGGGCTTTGAACAAAATCATTATTTATCCGTTAAAAACTTATCTATTGCCAATCAATCCTTTTTATTGATAAATTTTCAATAATTTTTAAGAAGCCTGGAAGTTTTCAAGTGCAACACTGGTTAATTTGAAACTTCCAAGCCACTTAACGAAAAATCAAAAATTTTAAATTTCAGGGGCAAATACAAGGAGGCAATCATGCCTTGGTACTACAAAGATGGCGAAACGCAGATCGGCCCGATAGAAAAAAAAGATTTGCAGCAACTATTTAAGGAAAAAAAAATCAATTCCCAGACCCTGATTCGCAAAGCAGATCATCAGGATTGGAAACCGCTGGCCGAGTTTGAACTGCCTAAAAAGCCCCAGGACGCTCAGGAACCACCCGTTGAACAGCGCCAAGACCACCACCGTGACCCTGCTATGGAACAAACCGGTGTTGACCCGGACAGGTCCGCGCCGCCGCCTCCAACCAAAGTCTGTTCCAAATGCGGCGGGTCTTTTCCCCGTGATCAAGTAATTGAATTTTCAGGGCAAGCCATTTGCGGGGCCTGCAAGCCGCTGTACGTACAAAAAATGCGTGAAGGGGTTGAGTCCTTCAAGACTCAGAAATATGCAGGCTTCTGGATACGGTTCGTGGCCAAAACCATAGACGGTATTATTTTAGCGCTTGCGCAGTGGATCATAATCATTCCATTATACCTGATCATGGAAGTCCCTATAGTCGATACCTCGAATCAGCTCTCAGCTTCAGGTTATTTTCTCATAATGGGCCTGCAAAACATCATCGGGATAATCATTCAGGCGTCTTACAATACTTATTTTATTGGCAAATTCAGGGCAACTCCCGGTAAAATGGCCTGTAAATTGCAGGTCATCATGCCCGATGGCGGCCAGGTAAGCTACCTGCGCGCCCTTGGCCGTAATTTTGCCGAATGGATCAGTGGTATTACGCTTTGCATCGGGTACATAATTGCCGGATTTGATAAAGAAAAAAGATCCCTGCATGATTATTTGTGCAGCACCCGTGTGGTTAAAAAACAAGCGGTTAGAATAAAAGGATCTGATTTTCCATGATCGCCTGTCCAAATTGCAGGTCCATCCAGCCGGCGGATAACGTGAACACCGGTTTGGTGACGCCGTGCCCGAAATGCAGTGTTATGCTCAGAGGTGATGTCTTTCCGGCGTTTTACCGTGTCCGGAATACGCCCTTAGCGGCAAGCGCCATCCAGGAACAAGATAAGGCTGAATGCTTCAATCACCCTGGAAAACAAGCCCTTACCGCATGTTCAATCTGTGGGCGTTTATTGTGCAGTTTGTGCGAGATTAATCTCG
Organism: Desulfobacteraceae bacterium; assembly: GCA_024230435.1. Lineage (GTDB taxonomy): Bacteria > Desulfobacterota > Desulfobacteria > Desulfobacterales > Desulfosarcinaceae > UBA2230. The sequence goes on along the minus strand of JAAERL010001066.1, from coordinate 7,785 downwards.
ATTCAACGATCTTTTGCATTCCCTGCCTTGAGTCAGGCAAGGAAAAGAAAAAAATTTCAGCCCTTGAAAATCAACGCCTCCTCTATGACAATCTGGCTCTGGCCTTTGCGTTTTGTCCGATACTGTTCGTTTTCCCCACTTTGATAACAGCTCCTGTTTCGTTGTTTATCACCCTGCGTTACTGGAAAACGCCCGGCAGCATCCAGCGCCGATCCCGGTTCCGTTTTGTGCTGGCCTTTGTGTTGGCCTCGCTGCAAATTGCAGGCTGGATTTTTTTTATAGCACAAGTTTTGGACTAACCCCATGACCAGCAGCAAGGCAACCTATAAAAAGCTTCCTGGCCGCTGCTTTTCCCTTTTTGGTGTCAAGCGTTTGTGGCAGGGATCGAACCATCTGCTGTGGGTCGAAACGGTCATGACCCGCGAACACTACAAGCGCTTTTATTACAAAGATATCCAGGCCATTATTATCGAGCAAACGTCACATCATCACTACTGGAACTTGCTCTGGGGCATACTCATCCTTATTTTTTTAATCGCGGCCCTGTCCGCTTCCGCCCCCCCCTATATAAGCGGGTTTTTAACTTTTTTTTATGTTGTCTGCCTGACCGTCAATTTACTTTTCGGTCCGACGTGCAACGTCTATTTACAAACGGCGGTCCAGCTTCAAAAAGTCAGCTTTGGCAGGTTGACAAAAGCCCTGCTGGTTGCCAACCGGTTAAAAACTATCATTGAAACTGAACAGGGGCGTTTGGACGTTTCAAACTCCCCGCATGCTGCACGCAAAGACCGCAAGCCAGACCCGCTTGTTCAAAAACCGGAAAAAACCAAACCGGTGTTTCCAATCTTTCACACCCTTGCCTTCAGCGCGTTTGTGGCGACTGGATTTTCCAGGATAGTGCAAGTGGGCGCCGGATGGATCGCTATGGGTTTTGCAGATCTTTTTTCTATCATCATTTGCATGATTTTGCCCATTATAGCCCTGGTGCGCGGCAGCAGTCATGTCCAATACCGCCGGCCGCTCGGAATCTGCACCTGGGCCGGGTTGATTGTATCGTTCCTGTATGGATTTATAAATTATATCTTTTTTATTGTGACTCCCATTCAAAACCCCGGCCTTTCCACGAATCCCCGACAATTGCTTATGACATTGATAAATACTTTTATCAACGGTCACCCTGGCGCCATGGTCATTCAAATCGGAACAGGCGCAGCCTGCATTATTGTTGGATGCGTGGGACTTTTGGTCTGCGCAAAAACCATAAAATCAAATAATTCTTAAACTAATAATGAATGATACGCCTTTGATCATCGCCCATCGCGGAGCAAAGGATGAAGCTCCTGAAAACACGTATTCAGCATTTGAACGCGCTCTGAAATATCCCATAAACGGCATAGAGCTCGATGTTCAGATGAGCCGGGACGGTCACTTGGTTATCTATCATGACTGGACGATTTACCGTTTGACTCAGCAAAGACGGTATTTGTTTAATATGAATCAACACGAATTGGCAGAAATAGATTGGGGCGCCTGGTTTCATAAAGACTTTTCAGGTGAACCGCTCCCCACCCTGGAAGCGGTTTTAACCCGCCTGGGGCCGCGCACACGATGGATGATCGAAATCAAATCCCATCCGGCGCAACGGGCATCGGGAAGGATTCGCCACCTCACTGAAAAGGTATTGAACCTGCTCGAGCGCCAACACCATATCATCAAGCCAGATCAAATCCATATCCTTTCCTTTGATCCAAAGGTATTGCTACATGCTTCGGGTATAGCAACTCAATGGCGTTATGTGCTCAATCTTTCAAAAAAAATGCCGGATCAAAAATTCCTGCAAAATTTGAGCTGTCTGAAATATTTATGGGCTGTGAATGATAAAATCGGCAAGCTCTCGGTTGAGTTGGTGCAAAAGGCTCACAAAGCCGGCTTGAAGGTCCTAACCTACACCTGCAATAACCCCGGCCAGGTACGCAAGGCCTTGAACCTGGGAGCAGACGCCATCCTTACCGACCGGCCCGGCTGGCTCAGCAGATATTTGCAACGAATTTAGGATTTATAATTTTCCTGTTTATTTTTCTTGCAGCAATACTTAGTATTCATCATACTAAGAGAATAAGATTTTGATATCCAGCTCATTTCGACCAGAATCTGAAGTTCTACGGCATATAATAAATTTATTCCGTGTTTGCTCGTTCATCTGCCGCTAATATAAACTAACCGCTTGACAATTTGAAATACAAGATTGACGCCGTGCAGCATCATATAAAAAGAAAAGTTTTATACTCTCTTGTATTTATTGATAAAAATCTCTGCGCCGTTTGTCTGCCCATCGCTTTAGCACAAGGCCGGATTTTACATGATCATTGGCAAAGATATGTTTTTCCATTCATTTTTACTTCAGATACAAACGGGCAGATAAAAAAAACAGGAATCACCCAAGATGAAAAAAAACTCCGGCAAGCCTATTTGCCTATCCATATTGGGGTAAATTTTGCTTATATGCCCAGGAGCTTGCAAGCCCCTGACGTTCAGGGCCGGAGCCATGGCGGCATCAAGGAGTTTACCGAATCGCTCAGCGGACAAATCGGTCTTGCGCTTCAGATTGTTGGCGGTTCAAACCGGCTTGAAATATCCACAACCAGGTCAGGCGTAATTGTCCGGTTTTATGGTAAATCTCAGGCTATGGCGGCAAGGGTCCTTCATAAAGGGTGTATCAATGAACAATAACCACACTAAAGGGAGCATTCTCATCGTGGATGACACACCGATCAACCTGCATCTGCTGTCAAACATCCTCAAAATGTCCGGGTACAGCCCAAGGTCTGCCATCAGTGGCCAAATTGCGCTCCAGTCGGTGTATAAGAACCCGCCGGACCTGATTTTGATGGATATTAACATGCCTGAAATGAACGGCTTTGAAGTCTGCCTCCAACTCAAAACCAATGAAAAACTGAAAAACATCCCGGTTATATTTATCAGCGCGTTGACGGATACCGAGGATAAAATCAAAGCTTTTGAGGCAGGGGGCCAAGATTACATTACCAAACCCTTCCACGCCGAAGAAGTTTTGGCGCGGGTTGATACCCATATGAAAATCAGGCGTTATCAAATAGAGCTCACGGAAAAAAGCAATTCGCTGCAAACGGCTCTTGACAAGTTGAAGGCGACTCAAAAACAACTCGTTCAATCGGAAAAAATGGCCTCCCTGGGAACTCTTACCGCCGGCATTGCTCATGAAATTAACAACCCCATCAATTTCATCAAAACCAGCGCCGAGGCTCTGAAGCAAGACATGGACGATACCCGGCGTTTGTTGGATAGCATAGATGAGTGCAGCTATTCGTGCAAGGACGCTCTTGTAAAAGAACGGTTTAAAATAATTAAGTCCGAAATCCGATACGACATCATCAGACACGAATTACCCAATCTGGTGGACAACATCACCATGGGCGTGAGCCGCACCGAGGAAATCATCAAGGGCCTTCGAACCTATTCCAGACCGGATAAAGAAATGAAAATACCGGTCGAGTTGGATGAACTCATTAACACTGCCCTGGTGTTGCTAAAAGGTAAGTACAAAGGCAAAGTGATCATCGAAAAAGACTATTCAAACCTGCCGCATGTATCTACCCAGCCAGGCCGCCTAATCCAAGTATTGAGCAATATCATCGGCAATGCTATTGATGCGGTCACGAATGACTTCAAGCCTGATGAGCCTAAAATCAAAATCAAAACCAGCATTGAAACTAAAGACAATAAAGGCAGATTTGTTGTTGTAAGGGTGAGCGACAACGGCCCGGGATTCAGCCAGGATATTTCAGAAAAAATTTTTGACCCGTTTTTTACAACCAAAGAGGTCGGCAAAGGCCAAGGTTTAGGAATGTCTATCAGCTACGGCATTATCCGCGACCACAACGGCTACATTGAAATCAACAGCGTCGGCGAACACGGCGCCACAGTTTCAATATTTCTACCCATTGACCTGGAGGTCTCATGACATTATCCAGTGAGCGAGAAAAAGCGGCCATTCTTTATGTGGATGATGATAAGGAAAACCTGACCAGCTTCAAGGCCGTCCTTCGGCGCGAATACAATATACACCTGGCCAATTCAGCCCGGGAAGCGCTGGATATATTGAAGCGTTCCCAGATCCAGGTACTGATTACAGACCAGCGCATGCCAGATATGACAGGTAGCGAACTACTGGGAAAAGCATCGCAAATGCACCCGGATCTATCGTGTTTTATGCTCACGGGTTTCAGTGATTTTGATCCGCTGGTCGAGGCCATCAACCTGGGGCGGCTGCAAGGTTACTTTACAAAGCCCATGAACATCACAATGATAAAAAATTGTATTGAAAACTGTTTGTCCGCCTATTACTTGAAGTTAAAAAACGAAGAACTCAATCGGGCATTAAAGCTAAGCGAAGCAAATCTTCGTTCCATTTTTAACCAGGCCGCCGTTGGCATCGCCGCCATAGAAAGCAACGGGCGGTTTCTAATGGTCAATAAAAAACTGTGTGACATGTTCAGCTGTAGGCAAGAAGACCTTCTTGAAATTACTTTGTATGACATAATGTCCGGTGACAATTTTTTACCCGGTTCCGGCCAATTTAAAGCGCTCTTGGAAAACACCGTCTCAAGCTTTCAGGTTGAGGACCGGTGCCGCTGTTTTAACGATGAGCACATCTGGTGTTCTTTAACATTATCCACAGTTGCCAACAGCGGCTCCGAGACAGATTCCCTGATTGTCATAGTAGAAGATATCACCGCTCGAAAAAAAGCTGAAAAACAAGCTCACGAGGCTCAAAGTTTCACAGAAAATCTCATTCACACAGCCAATGCGCTGATTGTCAGCCTGGATAAAGACGGCTTGATCCAACTGGTCAACCCGGCTGTGGAAAAAACGACCGGTTATTCGCATCATGAACTGATTGGGAAAAACTGGTTTGACCTGGTTGTCCCGCGAGAAACCTATTCCTGGGTGTGGTTACAATTTTGCAAACTTGCAACCGGCGGTATCCCCAAACAAATTGAAAATCCCATCCGGAGCAAAAACGGCGCTGAACGGATTATTAGCTGGAGCAACAGCGAGCTCAAACACGATGACGCCGTGGTGGGAACACTTTCAGTAGGCATTGACATTACCGAACGTACCGTTGCGGAAAAGGAAAAAGACCAGTTGCTCAACCAGCTTCAGCAGTCCCAGAAAATGGAAGCCATCGGCACCCTTGCAGGAGGCATCGCCCATGATTTCAACAATATTCTCAGCCCCATCATCGGGTATGCCGAACTGATCAAATCCGATACCGAGCCTGAAAGCGAGAACAACTTGAGCGCACGGCAGATATTAAACGCCGGTCTTCGGGCACGGGATCTGGTGAACCAAATTCTGACGTTCAGCAGGAAACGGGACCAGGAAAAAATACCCATCAAAATCCAGCCCATAATCAATGAGGCCGTGAAATTGCTGCGGGCATCATTTCCCTCAACCGTTACTATCGATCATCAAATTGGTGATATGTGCGGCCCTATCATGGGTGATTCGACCCAGATCTACCAGGTTATCGTAAACCTGTGCACAAATGCCAGCCAAGCGTTGCAGGATCAGAAAGGCCATATCAAACTGGTTGTGGAAGAGACGCTGCTTACCGACGACGACATGGCTTACTTTGTGGATGTCACACCCGGGTTGTTTGTCAGGGTATCCGTCACCGATGACGGACCCGGCATTGATCCGGACATCATGGAACGTATCTTCGATCCGTACTTTACCACTAAACAAATGAAAAGCGGCACCGGTCTGGGATTGTCCGTTGTACATGGAATTGTCAAAGGCCATTCAGGGACGGTCAAAGTATACAGTGAATTGGACGAAGGTACTTGTTTCAACGTTTATTTTCCCCGGATCGTAGATGACAAATCCAAATTGGTCATCAGCGAGGGAAAACATGTCCCCTGCGGCAACGAATCTATTTTACTGATCGACGACGAAGACTCCCTGGTCACTGTCGTTCAAAAAATACTGGAAAATCTCGGTTACAAGGTCACCAGTTTTACCGACAGCCGTTCAGCTTTAGCCTATTTTAAGCTTCATCCCGATGTTTTTGACCTGATCATTTCCGACATGACCATGCCCCATTTAAGCGGTGAGCAACTCGCCGAAGCCATCCTGGCCGAAAGACCGCACAAGCCGATTATTATCTGCACCGGATTCAGCGAACTGGTTTGTCCCAACAAATCCGCTAAAACCGGCATACGGCGCGTTGTCGTCAAACCCATTGTAAAAAATGAAATCGCAGTCATCATTCGGGAAATATTGGATGAATACTAATCAAATACGAGTTAGTGCCGATAATCATTATATAAATTGATCCCTTCATTCAGTGGTACAGCGGACCGATTTAGTGGGAAGCTGAACCAGGTTTGGAATTAATGGTGCAGGCATGGTGGATTTAGATAAAATCCTTAAAAAAATAGAGCTGTTACAACCGATACCAGCTATTATACATCGAATTAGCGCATCTTTAGGAGACCCGGACACCTCTCTGAGCGATCTCATCGATATTGTTGAAAAAGATCCAGCGATTACAGCAAATTTATTAAAAATATGCAATTCGGCTCACTTTGGTTTAGTTGGCAAAGTGGACTCCATCCATCGGGCAGTCACCTTGCTGGGAGTGCAACGGTTGGCCGAACTTGTCTTGACCTTCGGTTTGTCAGAAAATCTTAACAAAGCCCTGGAGGCGTATAGCCTTGCTAAAGGAGAGCTATGGAAACGCAGCGTGGCCGGAGCTATGCTTGCCGGCAAACTGGCCGAACATCGTCAATTAGATAACCGGCCGGTAATTTATACTTCCGCCTTGCTAAGAGACATCGGAAAAGTAATTCTGAATGAATATGTCTCAGACGAATTATTAAACATAAAAAAAATGGTTTGCAGTGAAGGATTAAGTTTCCTTGAAGCCGAAAAAGCCTGCATTGGCATAGATCATGCCGAATTAGGAGGATTAATCGCCAGACATTGGAATTTTAGCCCGAATTTGGTATTTATTATCAAAAACCACCATTTAACTGATTCATCGGCTAGAAATCATCGCGGAACCGTGGCAGTGTACTGGGCAGACATGGTTGCCATGCTTGTAGGTACGGGTTCAGAGGTAGACCGGCTTGCCTACCATGTCGATGAAGGCAGCTTTGAGGATTTTTTACTTTCCAAAGATGAATTAAAAACGTTGATGATGATGTACAAAGGGTTTTTCCAAGGCGCTGAAAGATTGTTTGCGTTCCGGCAAGCGGCTTAATGCCAGCCCGGATAATCGCCGCGCCTTAATTCAATCCCATACCAACAACTATGCCGATAGCAATACCCAAGGCTATAAAAACCGAGCCGACAACAATGCCTACGGCAATATTCTTATCAGCCAGTTGGCGTGAAGTATCGAAGGGAGTTATCTTATCGAACAATTTATATCCGGCGGCCATAAATAATAGGGTTAACACTGCGCCTGTCATGGCATACCCCAAATTGATAATCGTTATGGACAATTCCACTAATTGAGTACCTCCTTAATAAGTTTAATTTTTTTGACATAGCTGATTGTTTCGCTGCTGCGTTTTCCGGTAACAGCGAACAAACTTGCTTGAACAAAAAATAAGCGGCGCATTCTCCATCCTCTAAGCGTAGCGTAGGGTGGCCCCTGTGTCAGGATGGATGCCGCTATTCTGGTTTTCGATATATCGCTTAATTACCGATAATGAAGCGCCACCAGCCGATACAATG
>JAAERL010001065.1 GCA_024230435.1 Desulfobacteraceae bacterium | reverse complement strand
TATAACGCAGCCCTTAATATTTTATTACTTGCCTTAATCAAGGCCGGGCGGGAACCGTCCGAAGTGTGGAGATGGCGGATTGCCGCCTCTGTGAAGCACGAAACCGCCTCCATGTGAAACATGGTGGCCGGTAGTTCATTATCATTGCGAATCAGACCGTCGAAAAATTGATCGAATTTTGAATCGGTTCCATCTTTTTGGGGCCAAAACCGAAACTTCTGGTGTGGGGGTGATGAAATACATCAATCCAAGTCTGTTGTTTTGATATGTTAAGGCGATTTGCAGTCAAAGAAATACTATATTGCCCGTCTTTTTTTCCCCAAGACCCTAAGTTTCTTCTATAAAAGTTGCCATTTGCCTCCATCTGCCTGATAACTCGTCTAATATTCCTGAATTCATTTTATGGGAACAATTACAATGTTTGCATCCATTCGATCCATTGCCGGGCTCTTGTCCGCCAAGTGTAATTTTTATTTGCAAACGCTACTTGGGACTGCAAAGTTTTTTCAGCTTCGCCACTGATAACGTTGTTTAAGGCTTTGATTGTCAGCTTTACAAATTCAAGTATATAACCGTATGGAAAAGAGTCTTTATTCAATGACGCAAGATAACCAAATCCGGCTAAAGTTTCAGGCAATGCACCATAATCACTTGTCACCACTGTGCATCCGCTGGCCATAGCTTCCATGACTGAAATACAGGAGGTTTCCGCAAATGTATTTGGATAGGCTAAGACAGACACGTTTTTTAACTCATTGGCCAGCGTTTTTTGCGAGACGGAGCCGATATATTCAACACCGTCGATATTTTGAAGATTTTTATATAAATCCGAAAATTCATCCTCAGATTCTGGAATTTGGTATACTTTCATGCTTGAAAAAATTTTTAAGCTTGCCTCGGGTATTTCTGCCCTGATAAGCGGAAAAGCCTCTGCCAGAAGATCAAGCCCTCTGAAAGGAGTGCTTGTATAAGCAAGCACGGGTTTGTTTTTTTGGGCAGTGATTGCAACTTTATCACCGTACATGTTTTTAAAATACGGGCCGGCCGCATTGTGCAATACTTTTGTTTTGCGTAAATCAATTTTAAATTTATAGTGAAATTTATCTTGTTGCCATTTACTCACTAACGAAAATCCATCCCAAGCGTGATGCAGATCTGGATTTGACCATTTCATCACACCTGGCTGATCGTGGGCATGCCCAGTCCAACATATAAAGCGTGTTTTTTTTGAAAGAATTGGCTTGTACACACTGGCGAATCTAATATCGCTTAAAACAATAATATAGTCTGCTTCAAGGGATTTTATTTTAGATGCGAATTTTGAATCTACCGGTATGCATTTTACGCCGCGAGAGGTAGTTGCCTGGTCAATTCCATTAAATAAAAAAACCTCATGTCCCTGTTTAACCATTTCCTCAGCTAAATAGCACAAAGACGATTGCATACCGCCCATTGGTAATCGGTATGGCGTATCAATACTATAGTTCCAATCCATAAAATCTATAAATGCAATTTTCATTGAGTTTGAATCCAGATAATACTGTAGTAGTCGTTATCAGCAGATAATATAGTCTTTTATTATAATTTTTTTTAATATTAAAACGATTCAATGGAGCTTGCTCTTATAATCTTGTTAAGGGGCAAGCATTTAGCTTCGGCCATATAGCCTCAAGCTACATTGGCCATACTATTGCACAGCCTTGCCGGATAATCAATGTAGTCAGGTAACCATTTAAGGCGATTGACGGAAAAGAATATACCAGATTGAGCTTCGATTTTTTTTCGTATTCAAGGCGTGCCAAAGTTTTGCTGATCAGTTTGCATACATTACGTATTCGGGCTTTGGCATAACGCAGAAGACGGGAAAAAAGACATACAAGATGGTATATTCTTTAACAGAAATCGCCTTAGATCGGGAAATTCCATCAAAAGCCTACGTGCTGTGATACCTTTTAGCATTTTATATAAATATGAGGGGGCAAGTTTAGGATGAGCAGAAGCAAACACATGAATGTTGTCGGGCATAACTTGCATGCTTTTTATAACAAAACCTTTGTCTGCTGCTATTTTTTTCAAAAGAGATTTCAACCTTTTCTCGATGGCTCCGGTAAGCACTTTCCGGCGGTATTTTACGCACCATACAAAGTGATAATTCACATTATAAACCGCAGTTCGAGCGTATAAATATTCAGGCATACATATAGTATGCCGAAAAGAATAATATATGTCAATAAAAAAAATATTTATAATACTACATATAGTGCAAATAGCATAAAGCATTCAGCGATTCATCCCGGCAATAAATTACCGAGAATTCTCACTGGATAATCTTAAATTTAAGGCGGATCTAATAAAAATCAATACAGGCAGGCCATTGAGCATTGGTTGGGATTATCGCTTAAAAAAAAATCGGATATACTCGCCGCAGTATCTTTTGTTTAGTTTTTCTTTAACCTTTGCATTAATTGTTTTTGTATATTTATTAAGGTATTGTATGTTTTAAGCTAATTATGTTGTTTTAAAATGCGTCTCGCGCTCCAGTAGCAATCACGCCAGTAGGGGTTTTGGAGTTTGGAAATCATAACACCTTTACTTTTAGAGGCATGAGCAAATTCGCCATTTCCCAAATAGATACCAACATGGTTGGCCTTGTAAGGCGGCCGGAAAAAGATAAGGTCACCCGCCTTCAGGTTATTCCGGTTCACTGAAAATCCCGAATTCAATTGTAACACCGCCGTTCTTGGCATCTTGATGCCGAACACGTCATTGTAAATGCGTTTGACAAATCCGGAACAATCAATTCCCCGGCGGTTGTCGCCTCCCATTTTGTGTGGTGTCCCGATCCAGGCAATCACAGCGTCCCGCAGCTCGCGGGCAGTGCCGGTCGATGAGCCAGGGTAATTATGCGCCGTACCCGCGCTATGGTGTGTCTTGCTCTGCGGCTTGGAGGCGCAACTTATCAGCACAACAGCCAATAACACAGCCATAACTCGAACAAGCGCAGGTTTTCTTTTCTCAGGCGCTCTCGTTGTTTCCATAATGTTATTATCTGCAGTTATCATTGCTGACTTTAGGCGATTTGTGTCAAATAATATATCATCTTGCATGTCTTTTTTCCCGTCTTTTGTGTTATGCCAAAGCTGCGAATACTTTAAGTATGCAAACTTTGGCATGCCTTGAAGACGAAAAAAAATCGAAGCTCAATCTGGTATATTCTTTTCCGCCAATCGCCTAAAGAAAAAACTTTGGAAAGGACATCTGTGGAATCCGGCGACATATACCGAAACAATAGGCAGTATCTCAGAAAAAACTGTATTAAAATATATTGAGAATCAGAAGAAAAAATGATTATCGACATCCGAAAATCTTTCAAATATCGGATCTATCCAACCAAATCTCAAATCACGGCACTTGAGAATCAGTTTTCCATGTGCCGTTATTTGTACAACTGGAATCTTCAAGAAAGAATCGAAACCTACGAGAAAGAAAGGCTTTCGGTCACATATAATCAGCAGCAAAACAAGCTGCCCGAACTGAAAAAACAGCGCCCCTGGTTCAAATCGGTATACTCTCAAGTGCTGCAAGATGTTTTAAAGCGTCTGGACAAAGGATTCCAATCGTTTTTTCAAAGGACAAAACAAGGCGGGATTCCCGGCTTTCCCAAGTTCAAAAAAAAAGGCCAGTGGAACAGCATCACATATCCACAATACAAAAAACATCCTGCCGATATAATCAGCGTGCCAAAGGTTGGCGATATTAAAATGCGCTATCACCGTCCAATCGGTGAATCTGCAAAGGTTAAAACCTTGACG
>JAAERL010001064.1 GCA_024230435.1 Desulfobacteraceae bacterium | reverse complement strand
TTCCGGGATCAGCATCGACAGCGGCAACGGTTCGAACGCTGTGGTTCTCAGCGGAACCATCGCACAGATAAACAACCTGCTCACCGATGGCGGCACCGGCACGATTACCTACCTGAACGACAGTGACGCCCCCTCGGCATCAACCACCATTACGGTCACGGTTAATGACCAGGGCAACACCGGAACCGACCCTGGAACAAGCGGTGACGGCAGCTCAGAAGAAGGCTCTGCCAACCAGACCATCAACATCACCGCGGTAAACGACGCCCCGGTTATTACAAGCACACCGGCTGAGAATGTTACCGGAGGACAATCTTACGCCTACACGATTACAGCTACCGACCCGGATGGCGATCCTTTAACCATCAATTCTTCCGGGTTGCCGGACTGGTTGGAACTCAGCGATAACGGTGACGGCACGGCCACCCTGACCGGAACAACAAACAACACTGACGCGGGGGAACATACCATTGCTTTAGAGGTTACCGATGGTCAAACTACTACCAGACAAACCTTTACCCTCACTGTGGACTCCCGGCCGGGCAATCCATCGGACGATGAAAACCCCCAAGACCCGGTAGATCCTGAGGCTCCCCCTGCCCAAGACCCGGCTGAGCCTTCGCCGGATGAAAATCTGCCCGTTAATGAAACGCCGGTAACAGATGATACGCAGGCCTCAGGCGATGCCGGTGATTCTGCAGCCGAAGAATATGCTGAAAGCTCTGAATTTTCGAATGGACCAGAAATTATAGAATACGCAAACACGCTTGGAGACAAAAATGACAGCACCTATTTCATGCACTTTGGAAAAGATCTGTATGCGTTAAAACATGCGATGCCTGCAAATCTTACATCGTATGAAGATATCCGAGACATGAGCGATCCGGATATCTTTGACAAGGCAATCGAATCTGATGATTCGATAGCACAAAACGACTTTGATGCGTTTCGCGCACAAATCGATGAGGCTTTCAATGACCAGAAACATTCTAAAGGTTTGAAAAAAACGTTGATCACAGTAACATCCGCAACTTTTTCGATTGGACTTGTCAGCTATATTTTTCGTGCCGGCACTCTTTTCATGAGCATGATGTCCAGCCTGCCGGTATGGTATAATTTTGACCCCATTTTTGTTTTTTCAGGGAATAAGAAAAAAAGCAAAAATAAGAAAAAAGAATCCGGGAGCGATCATGCGGCCGGATGATTTTTTTCAAAATGGAGCACAATAATGTTTCGATTACCTGCAGTACGGTTAAGCATTGTCTTGACGATATTGACGGTGAACCTGTTATTCATGGCGGACATGATTGGATTGGTTCCCAACCAGTCTGAAACAATTCTAAATGCGCGCAAAAGCTTAAGTGAATCTTTGGCGATACAATTTTCCTCCGCTGCCGAAAGAGGCGATTTGTACAGTATCCAAAGTATCCTCAGATTTGTGTCCGAACGTCATGAAAGCATCCGTTCGGCAGCCGTTCGCACCAATACAGGTGATGGGAAATTGATCGCTTATGCCGGTGAGCATCTGAAACACTGGAAAAAGTTTCCAGGCGATAAATCCACCCCTACCCATATTCAGGTTCCGGTGTATCGAAAAGGAGCAAAATGGGCGACCGTTGAAATCCGCTTTGCGCCGATTTGGTCGGAGGGCTTAGCGGGCGGTTTTTTACAATCTTTTACCGGGCTGTTGCTTTTTATTGGATTGACCGGTTTTATCTGCACCTTTTTTATTTTGAAGCGAAGTTTTCGCGAGCTTGACCCGTCACGCGCCATTCCCGAACGTGTCCAGAAAGCCTTCGACGTTCTTCAGGAAGGGGTTTTGTTTCTCAATGATAACGGACAGATTGTCATGGCAAACAAATCCTTAGCCAATTTACTAAACACTGTGCCATCAGCAATTATTGGTGTGAAAGCCTCGGGCCTTGGCTGGCTTAATGTTCAAACCGGCCAGCAAACGGGAAAATTACCTTGGGATAGCATATTGAGCGATGGATTGGAAAAAAAGAACGCTTCTTTGAGCATGAAGAACCATCTGGACCATAAGATCAAATTGGCGGTCAATGCCGCCAAAATTGGGGATCATCATGGAAATTGCTGTGGTTGTATCGTAACTTTTGACGATATCACTCAATTGGAGGAAAAAAACTTTGAACTCAACGATTTAGTGGAAAAACTCGAACAAAGTCACGAAGAAATCCAGGTCAAAAGCCAGGAACTGAAATTTCTGGCCAACAGAGATCCTTTGACGTTGTGTTTGAATCGGAGGGCATTTGGCATAAAACTTGATAAAGCATTTGAAAAATCGAAAACGGATAAAACGCCATTATCATGCCTGATGGTTGATATTGATCATTTTAAGTCGGTTAATGACCGTTACGGACACGCGACCGGCGATGAGGTAATTAAAAAAGTCGCCATGACTTTGAAAACTGTTACTTCTGAAAAAAATTTTGTGAGCCGGTATGGAGGAGAAGAATTTTGCATTGTATTGCCCGATGAAAATTCAGCGCAAGCTGCAAAAATAGCCGAACAAATACGCAAAACTATCGAATCCGAACCTTGTTCAGGGGTAAATGTTACGGTCAGTATTGGCGTATCTTGCCTGGAAAACAATCCCGCCGGCCCTGATGTTTTGGTCAATCAAGCTGACAAGGCTCTTTACGTGGCAAAAGAAGGCGGACGAAACCAGGTAATTGAATGGGCAAAGACCAAAGACGTATTAGAAAAGGACTCTGACACTGATAAAGCATTGATGGATCAAGCCTTTGCGCTAAACAATAAGACCTGCGGGGCAATGGATCAGGCGCAATTGCAAAAACGTGTTAAGGAGCTTGAAGGTTTATTGGCAAAGGGCCGGCTTGAGCTTGATCATTATAAAATGTATGACATAAAAACCGGTCTGCCGACCCGGAATTTATTGGAGGACCGGATTGCCAGGGAGATCTCCAGGAGCAAGCGCAATGACACCCTGACCATTGTTTTATCAATTTCAATCGATACAATAAAACGAATCGAGGAAACACTTGGTCACCGCGCGGCCAATCAACTGCTCAAGGCTTGCGCAAACCGGCTCAATGACTATTTACGTGAAGACATTGATACTGTAGCAGTTGTTTCCGGTGTGGATGAGGGCTCTGCCGTTTCTCTGATGCGCGAATGCGAGTTCGGCATACTTTTAACCGATATAAAGCAGTCCGATAATGTAACCTGGGTGACCAAACGGTTGTTAGAAGCATTTTATCAGCCTTTTCAGGTTAAAGACCAACAAGTTTATTTGTCAGCCTTTGCTGGTGTGGGAATGTATCCCCACGATGGTGAAACAGCGGAAGAACTTTACAACAGCGCTGTGACCGCCTGCAGGCTTGCCAAAAAGCAAAATTGCTCCAGCCGCTATCTGTTTTCCTCTAAAAATATCAATGACAGATCCGTCAAACATATACTCATGGAAAACTGCTTACGCAGTGCTATCAAGCAAAATGAAATGCATTTGGTTTATCAACCGCTGGTCAAACCCGTTTCCGGGAAAGTTTCCGGATTCGAGGTGTTCTTGCGTTGGCAGAGCGAAAAATTGGGCAAAGTCCCGCCTGAACAGTTTCTCCCGATTGCCGAGAATTCAGGACAAATCAATGAAATAGGAGAATGGGTGCTGCAAGAGGCCTGTTTACAACTCAAACAATGGTTGATCGCTGGTCTTCCGGTCGATTTTGTAAGTGTTAATATTTCTGGGATGCAACTGCAAAAACAGAATTTAACCGATCGGATCAGCGCTATTTTGCGCAAATTCAATCTAAAACCCAACCAATTGGAAATCGAATTGACAGAAACCGCTTTAATGGACTGCCTTGACAAATCATTGAAGGTGCTCCATCAGATTAGCGGCATGGGCACACGGATAAGCCTAGATGATTTCGGGACCGGCTACTCATCGTTGACTTACTTGAGAACGATCCCTTTGTCCCGTCTCAAAATTGATAGCACCTTTATCAAGGACATCGGCAAAGATAAAAATGCTGAAAAACTAATCGCCTCAATCATTTCAATGTCCCATGGTCTGGGATTGGAAGTTGCCGCAGAAGGCGTTGAGAAGCAATTCCAGGCAGACTTTTTAAAAAACCTGAAATGTGATTTTCTGCAAGGCAATTATTTTGGGCATCCAGTGTCTGCCGGGCAAGCTATGAATTATTTAAAAGCTGAACACACAAGTGATTTACCAGTTGACACTGAGGTGGCATTGTGAATGATATAATAAAAAAAATAAAAAAATCAGCGCGGTCGCTGACAATTCCGAAAACCTACTTCCAACTCAAGGCTCTTTTGGATGAACCCGATTATACGTTAGCCGAAGCGGCTTTGCTGGCGGGGCGCGAGCCGGGATTGGCTGTACGGTTTTTAAAAATCGCCAACAGCGCCTTTTATCGAAAGCAATCCGAAATTGAAACCATCAGTCATGCCGTGAGCACGCTGGATTCCCGGCAGGTTCATGATATCATGTTATGCGCATCGGTTTGGCAGGCGTTTAAACAAATCCCATACAGCGTTATGGACATGGGAAAATTTTGGCGGCGCTGTGTTTTTTGCGCGGTGACCATACAGCAACTCGCGATACGATGTGAACAAATGGACACTGAACGGTTTTTTCTGATTGGCCTGTTGCATGATATTGGGCATTTGTTCATGCATTTGAGCATTGCCGGAAAAACTCAAACGGCGATTTTACAGGCCAATGAAACACAAAGTCCCTTGTATCAGGTTCAACGGGATTTGTTAGGCTTTGACTATGCAAAAATTTCAGGTATAGTAATGCAAGAATGGGGATTGCCCAAAAGCCTTCGAATCCCCATTACTTTTCACCCGGAACCAACAAACGCAGATCATTTTAAGTTGGAAACGGCATTGCTCCATCTGGCCCATTTGCTCGTTCAATCCCATCTGGAAAACTCATTTTTCGGAGAAGGCGGCTTTATCATAGATCCGGTTGTCTGGAAATATTCCGGACTGACACAAGAAGATTGCCTGCAAGCACGACAAACGGCGGCGAAGACTTCCGGTTCTATTGCTGACAGCATTTTTAATTAAGGGGGCGGTATAGATGGTATTTTCCCGAAAAAAAAATGGGGGTTACCGGACTGCTTTAACGCTTTTTTTTATCATTTTCACTCCGGCCTATGGGTTCACGGCCACCAAAGGCTTGCATCATTCCGTGTTGCAGGCGCTAAAAACCAATCCGCAGATCAAGGCGATATCTTACGAAGTAGAAGCATTGGAACACAACCTTAAACAAGCACGCCGCGGATTTATGCCCACACTTGACGTAACGCTCGGCTATGGGCCTGAGCAATATAGCACCAGGGCACGCCGGCAAGAAGGAGCCGATCCAAGTGATTCTGACTGGTATGAAAGGAAAGATGCAACCTTGACATTGACTCAGCCTCTGTTTGCTGGTGGTAAAATCATCAACCAGGTTAGGATCGGCAAGTCTCAGTTTGAATCCGGCCGGTTCGGGCTTCAAGCCGCCATTCATTCTATCATTCTCGAGGCGATAACGGCCCATCTGAATCTGGTGCAAGAACGCGAGTTGGTCTTGCTCGCAAAAAATAATATAGACATTCACAGCGATATCTACCAATCCCTGGCAGAACGCGCAAAGGCGGGCGCGGGTAGCATTGCCGATGCTTCCAAAGCAAAAACGCGTATGGCCCAGGCCCAATCTTCCCTGTATTTGATTCAGGCTAATTTGAGCAAAGCCGAGGCAAATTATATCCAGGTTATTGGCGAGTCTGCTGCCCCAAAATTAGCCCCTGCGATTGTTCCGCAAAATTTGCCGGACTCTTTACTGGAGACTTTCGATTTAATCAAAAAAAAAAATCCTGAACTGCTGGCCATGAACGCTTCTGTCAAAGAGGCTAATTCAAGACTAGGCCTGGCGCGCTCAAACTACCTGCCCAAAATTGATCTGGAGTTAAGCAGCAGTTACTATGACGGTAAGGAGGGAGATCCTTCCTGGCAACAAACCAACGCAGCGATGGTTCAACTGAGCTGGAATCTGTTCAATGGCGGCCAGGATAAATCGGGCGTGAATGCCGCTGCCTCACGCAAGCAGCAAAGCCGGGCGCTGCGAACAGTTAAACTAAAGCAATTGAAAGCAACAGCCGCAACGGTTTGGGAATATTATCTTTCCATGCAACGGCAAAAGTCAGCCTACCAGCAAGCAACAGATTCCAGCCGCAAAACGTTCAATGCATATTTAAATCAATTCAATATTTCCAAACGCAGTCTTTTGGAAGTGTTGAGCGCAGTGAACGACTATTTTCAATCTACCTTTCAACTGGTAAAAGTCAGTACGAACGAAGTTTTAGCAGCCTATCGCATCCTAGAACTTACCGGCGGACTTAGAACTCCTGCTTCCGTGAATATTGAAAAATCGCTGGATAAAAGTTAACCAAAAAAGGTATTGGCGCAGAGGGCGGGATTCGAACCCGCGAGAGGCATAATACAGACTAAATTGGGAACATCCATGATAAGTATTGTCAAGTAAATGGGGACAGACTGATTTAGTTCTGTCCCCAGTAGTCTTGTTCAAACATTTTCAGATTATGCTTAAAAATAATGTGATCTCAATAAATTATTTATAGCCTTCTTTTTTTAATTTTTTTTCAACCAATTTATTTATTGAATTTATGTCCATGCCCCTAATTGCGTATAGCGGTGAGTTGATTAATGAATGCTTTATTTCATTCCGACGCTGATTTATTGATTTTTTGTAAGAAGTTCGGGGTTTAGGTTTAGAATAACGATAAGTACGATGATAAGATTCCCGCTTGGCTTTTGATGTACCCAATGATGCTCTATTTGCAGTTGGTTTGGGTACGTATATTTTTCCCCCAAGTAACTTTAAAAGTGGAATTACTTTTTCGTTACTATTTCTGTTTTGTACTATGTCTAATGCGGTATTGAAGTTTTTATTTTTAACATCTTTTTGAGCCCCGGCTGCAAGCAAAGACTTGGCTATATCATATTGGTTATACATGGCAGCATACATAAGGGCCGTATTTGATGAATCATCATTTTTATTAACGTCAGCGCCATAATCGGAGATCAGTTTTTTTGCGAGAAAACAATGGCCGTAAATGGTTGCATACATAAGTGCGTTTATACCCGAATTGTCCTGTTGCTCTATTAATTCTTGTTTGTTTGAGGTATTATCAATCATTTTTTCAGCAACACTATCCAAGCCATTGGCTACTGCAAATATAAATGCAGTTCTTCCCAATTCATCATGTATATCTGCTCGCGCTCCTTTTTCGAGCATTAATAACGCAAGTTTATCAAATTTGGCATCTTTTTGATATGATGCCATCATAAGAGCAGTTCTATCATTTGTATTTTTCAGTAAATTTAACTCAGCATCATTTATGACTAATTTTTCAGCCAAATCATAATGACCGCCTTTAATTGCAATCATAAGAGCAGTTTCGCCCCTATTGTTTTGTAAATTAATAAAACCTGTCAAAGAGTTGTCTCTGATACCTTTATCAATTATTGCTTCTGCAGCTTCAATATGATTATTGGCAATCGCCCTTGTAAGAGCGGTATCATGAAATTTTTTATCCTGCATATCCAATTTCGCGCCATTACGAACAAGTGTTATTGCCGCTAAATCTGAATAGACAAACTTACCAACTGATGATAAAAGCGCAGTATTACCATCATTGTCTATCTGGTCAATCAAATCATCCTGCATATTTTCGACTGTCATATTTTCAATAAGTATTTTGACATTCTCGTTACAACCATTTTCCGCTGCTATAATAAGTGCAGTTTTTCCAGAAATATCTTGGCTATGTATATCAGCACCCATATTAAGCAATTTTTTAGCAGTATCAAAATCACGCTTACTCAATGCAACCATTAGCGGACTTCTTTTATTGCTATCAGGTATGTCTCTAAAATGTACATTTTCATAATGTTCTTCCGGAGAGGATTTTTTATCTACTACATTCGTATGATGACGGGGTAAATTAAAAAGTTTATTATCTATATTTGCCAAAATTACTTCATTAGAAAGAATTTTATTTATTATATCTTTTTGACACTTTTTTATTGCAATCATTAAAGCTGTGTTGCCGTTTGAATCAGTGGTATCGAAATTAAAAAATCCATTCAGGGAATCTTCTTTGGAAACTTCATTAAGAATTGCCATACCAATATTTTCATAGCCTCGTCTAAGTGCAATCATTAAAGCTGTACGGTCCTTTTGATTGGTTGCATTTAAATTGAGGTCTTGATTTTCAGAATTTTCTCTGAAAGCCTCATTGAGAATCGCCATGGCAATGTCTTTATGGCCAAATTTAAGTGCAAGCATCAAAGCTGTGTTCCCATTTGAATCCGTTGCATCAAAATTAAGACTTGTATTCGGTGCAGATGGATTTTTTGCCGTGTCGAGTAGTAATTGAGCGATTTGCTTGCGGCCGTTTTTAATTGACAGTAACAGTGCGGTATCATCATCGTAATTCTGTGCATCCAACTGAACATCTTTTTCGATAAGCTGTTTTGCAATATCTGTTTTTCCATTACGGATTGCAATTGTTAAAGCCGTATCTTTATTTTTATCTTTGGCATCCAAATTGGCATCCATTTCGATAAGTTTTTTTGCACTTTCGTCATTTGCGTTTATTAGCGCATCGATCAGCAGTGTTTTGCCATTTTGGTCCGTTGCATCCAATAGGCCCAATTCCTTATAGAACGCGATGACTTCATCATTGTTTTCAGCGACCGCCACATCGAATAAAGCTGCATTATTATTGTTTTTTGAATTTGGCAAAATATGTTTTTGGTTTTTAAGTTCGTTCTTTTTCAGGGCAATCCTCGTATGATTTAAATTGTTTTGCCTTGCTGCAACGGGAAGCATCGAATCGTTATCTTTCTTAAATGAATTCGACAATTTATTTATATTGTAAGAGACGTTTATATCACTTCCCCATCTACGGCATCCGGACTTAAACTTCATCTGTTCAGGGGCAGGTTTGAGTTTCATAATCTGGCCAGAGCAAGTATCATTACCCGGTGTTTTTTCTATTGGCGCATCACATTGTTTTACTGTATTTAATTTCATGTTCAACCTCATTTCATATTTAGTATTATACTTATCGTAATGAACTACCGGCCACCATGTTTCACATGGAGGCGGTTTCGTGCTTCACTGAAGGCGGCAATCCGCCATCTCCACACTTCGGACGGTTCCCGCCCGGCCTTGATTAAGGCAAGTAATAAAATATTAAGGGCTGCGTTATA
>JAAERL010001063.1 GCA_024230435.1 Desulfobacteraceae bacterium | reverse complement strand
TATGTCTTTTTTCCCGTCTTCTGCGTTATGCCAAAGGTGCGAATACGTTAAGTATGCAAACTGATCATCAATCTTTGGCGCGCCTTGAATACGAAAAAAAATCGAAGCTCAATCTGGTATATTCTTTTCCGCCAATCGCCTTAAAAGAAACCAAAAGTCTTCCATTGTATTAACGTGAACTTTCAGCAATGGCCGTCACCATCCTCATTGTTGCCTCACGACCTTGGAATCCAACATGAGCCTTAATTTTTTGTTCATTTTCACATTCATTGCTTTGTCAGTTTCTTAATTTGTTCTGATCTTGTGTTTACACGTGATCATTAGCCCATATCATTAGACATGTCTAGCGGACACGGCAATAAGAACTGATCGGAGAATCATTGGCAGGCTAATCCTACCAGATGGGCAAAAAGCATTCGGATTGGATAAGGGTCTTGGAAGCCGCACTGCGGGAAGAAAATCCTAAAACGGGCCGGCCCGTCAGACCGGCCCGTTCGGAAAACACCTTCAAAATACGGCTGTATTGACCGGCAGGTGGTGTGAACTGTTTTCACACCTTAAAAGGCCGTAAAAACCGGTCACTGCTTAGAGACTTTAATAGCGCCATATACAGCATTTCCGGAATCATTGCGGGCGGAATAATTCAGGTAGCCTTGCGTTTCACAATAGATGGAAAAATTCGCACTGCCTTTTATGTCTGTATAGGCATTATCAAAAGCCTCGTCCATTCCATTTTCACCTTCCTTCCAAAAGGAAAACAAGACGTCATTTACCGGAGAGCCATTTTCGTCCAAAATAGAAACATTCAATGGAAATTGTTTTTCAGCCCAAATGATATCCGGCAGTTTTATCGTCCATAACGGCTGAAACGCCCTGCGAATTGGCATGGAAGGATCACCTAACAACAGGTACATCCATGCATTTGCCGAGCCGATGATGTTCGCCATTTGAGCTTCACCATATTCAATGGCTTGAGCTTGTATGGTTAAGTTCTGGTCATAAACCGCCTGGAACATTTGACGGTCCAGCTCATGATTTTGGATAGTGTATGATGGGACTGTGGCCGCATAATAGGATACTGCTCCATAATCGGCTTGTTCCATCCAGATTTCGGATATTGAATCAGAAGTATCCAAAGCGGCATTGTTACAGGCAAATGACCATACTACAGGATTCATTCTATTGGTCAGCGCAGTTACCTCACTACTGTTGTAATACTCACCGTACGTATTCCACCCGGTCCAGGCGCTTGAGCTTCCATGACCCCTGTATGCCACCAGCCCCATTCCCTTATTAATAGCATCGCTGACATCGGCATCGGTGACATCCTCTGAACCGTAAAACGTATTGAACAAAGGAGGATTTGAGTAAGAAGCCGTTCGAACCGATTCGTGAGCGCCGACATATTTATCCGGTGCGCCTTCCAGATGGGCTACCAGAGCCACCTGGCGGTAATCGCCCCGCAGCGTTGGATTGATTTGGTAGTTAACAATCCGGCTTATCTGGTTGGCGGCATCCGTTTCGTTATCAACAGAAAGCCGGCCAACATAGATTTCCTCATCCAGATCATCGCCATTTACCGTTGCATAAAGATCATCTGTCGGAACACCAGCAATATAGTTCATGGTGTCTAAGCCGGGTGAAGTGCACAATGGGATAATATCTGTATCGCCTACTAACA
The DNA here is from genome assembly GCA_024230435.1 of Desulfobacteraceae bacterium. Classification (GTDB taxonomy): domain Bacteria; phylum Desulfobacterota; class Desulfobacteria; order Desulfobacterales; family Desulfosarcinaceae; genus UBA2230. Next base: position 1,327 of record JAAERL010001063.1, on the reverse strand, counting down.
AAAGATAATGGTCAGCAAGCGCAGATACGCTGTAATACCAATTTTTTATGGCATCTCTGAAATCAGAGCACGTTGACCCGATATCTTCGGTATAAGTAATAGTGGCCTGGTAACCTTGAGCCTTTTTCAGCTCGACCAGGGGACTTAATTCATTCTCATAGCTTTCCGGATAAATAAAAAGATATTCGCTGTTGTACCTGGAAAGTTCAACCGGAAAATACTTACTGACAGCAGCCCAGTTTAGAAAAGCGTTACTGCATGCTTTATAACGATCGCGAGTCATTTTTGCATACGAAGCGGCTTGTCCCTCGTGGGAAAATACGTAATAGACATTTGTGTAAACAGTTAACTGTCCTTTGGCCGGATTCCATTGCAAGGGGTATACGCTGGCTTTGATTGACGGAATATGACCGAATTTGTAACTCAAGGCATCGATATCCGCGTTTATACCGGGATAATCTTTTTCCCAAGAATAAATTTTTTGATCAATATAAAATTTATCCCCGGTTTGCTCGGTGCCTTCGTAAATCTGGGGCCATATGTGCATGGCGTCAAGAACCTGTTGCTTTTCTACGTAGTATTTTGAAAGAATGGTTTGCCGGGATTTGGTTGGTATCGCAAGGTTGAAATGATATGAAGGAAGATCGGGTTCCCCCAGTTTATTAATGGAACCGAGTCCGGGAATCATCACTTGATCATATTGTGAATTCGAGTTTGACTTTTTCGTGACATAACATCCATGCAGAACCAAATTCAGCACCGTCGTCTGTTCATTGGATGAGGAGTCAATCACTATCAGTTCGGCTTGTGTACCTGCTTTTGAGCCATCGAATGAAATCCATTTTCTTTCCTCATCCGCCAGAGAAATTATGGGCAAACTACAAAGCATAATACAACAGATTGAAAAAATGATCTTTTTCATTTTTCTTTCCTTTCTGTGGTCTTCCGGATAAATTATTCCGCCTGACAGGATAGAAGATCAATTTTTCAATAAATATGGAAATTTGAGTATACCCGTATGCCGGGGCAAAACACTTATCGGAAGACCGTCTGCCAGTTGAAAAAAAAGGAACAAAAAAAAAGATAGAATCGTGTTGCTGATGCAAATGAATATATTGGTCCACTAATTTCTTGTCAACACTGAACTTGAAGCAGTAAACAGGCGGGGTTCAATTCAGAGTAGTTTATGAACTACCGGCCACCATGTTTCACATGGAGGCGGTTTCGTGCTTCACTGAAGGCGGCAATCCGCCATCTCCACACTTCGGACGGTTCTAAGCCCGGCCTTGATTAAGGCAAGTAATAAAATATTAAGGGCTGCGTTATA
>JAAERL010001062.1 GCA_024230435.1 Desulfobacteraceae bacterium | reverse complement strand
TATAACGCAGCCCTTAATATTTTATTACTTGCCTTAATCAAGGCCGGGCTTAGAACCGTCCGAAGTGTGGAGATGGCGGATTGCCGCCTTCAGTGAAGCACGAAACCGCCTCCATGTGAAACATGGTGGCCGGTAGTTCATGGAGAATTTGGAGAATTTTTCCTGATACCTTGTTTTTTATAGCTTCCAGGATCATAAGGGTCTTGAAAGCTGCAAATATAGACGTTATTGCGCTGGACTGTGCATAGTTATCAAACCACGAAAGTGGATACACACTCATCTTAGCGTGCAGCTTTGAACAAATGGTGCTGCAAGATTTCTGAATTTTTCAAGCTGCTCTAATGAATAGTTTTTCTGATCATCTGTGAAATAATCACGATATAGCACCTTCTTATCATTAAAAGATTGTAAGACAAAACTGGGAGCGCCTTTGATCAATCGGGCAATCTGTTCGATGATGGCTTCGGTCACGAACGGCCTGACGCAGGTAGTTCTAAATTCTTTGCTCACCGAACTATTCATGAGAAGGCGAATGCTTTGCAGAATTTGTTCACCGGTGTTTTCTGCACATAGGGGCGGTTTATAGTTGTACAGGTTTGTTTTTATATCCATAGCGACAAAATCGACCAGCCGCTCTTTTAAAAGACTATCTAAGATTTTCGGATTGCTGCCGTTGGTATCGAGTTTTACCGCCAGTCCCATGTTTCGGATGATATCGCATAAGCCGGGCAAGTCAGAATGCAGTGTGGGTTCGCCTCCTGAAATCACCACGCCATCTAAAAAAGTACGGCGTTCATCCAAAAAGGATTTTAGCTGATCAATTTTTATCCTCTCTGGATATAAACCCTTTGCAAGGTCCGGGTTATGGCAATAGGGGCAAGTAAAATTACAGCCAGTGAAAAAGACAACGCAACTTATCTTTCCGGGATAATCAATCAGAGATGTTTTTTCAAGTCCGCAAATCATTAGACGTTGAAAAAAACATAACTGAGTCGATTAATCAAGTAATCAACTAAAATAAATTCTTTTTGTGACTGTTCCCACCCTGAATCGAAAATTCAGAAAAAGCTTCTAAGCGGCTAATGGCGCTAATGTATCCAGAATTAACCGCAGTCAGGGCACTGAGGCCGCAAGGGCCTATTGTTGAATTCGTTATGAACTACCGGGGCCGGGGCCGCCATATTTCACATAGAGGCGGTTTCGTGCTTCACTGAAGGCGGCAAGTACGCCATCTCCACACTTCGGACGGTTCTAAGCCCGGCCTTGATTAAGGCAAGTATTCAAGTTGCGCCGATGGGAGCAGGCCAATTGCCTACGCCCATGGGCACAACGATTTCAAAGGCATGCAACGTTACGTCTTTTATAGCCCCAACATTATGTGCAGGTTGTTTCTGCAAAAGTGCTGCTGTGTGCTTTTTCTTCATCTTGTTCTAAATAGGTCTGAGCATTGTCAGATAGTTTAGATATCAAATGGTTTTGCGCTTTTTCTAACACCATCGTTTCAACATTCGTCTCGATGGATTCAGTACGGTAGGTTTTGCGCATTTTATACTCTGCCTGTTTGCCGTTGTTCCACTGTTTAATGGGCCTTAAGTAGCCCACCACACGGGAATAAATTTCCGTTTCCTCACCGCAGATGGCGCAGCGGGCATGTTCTCCTGTCAGGTAACCGTGGCTGGGGCAGATGCTGAACGTTGGGGTCAGGGTGAAATAGGGTAATTTATAGTTGGCTGCGATTTTGCGCACCAGCGCCTTGACCGCTTTTATATCGTTTAGTTGCTGGCCAAGGAAAACATGCAAAACGGTTCCGCCCGTGTATTTGGTTTGCAGCTGGTCTTGAAGTTCCAGGGTTTTATAAAGATCATCCGTATAATTTACCGGTAACTGGGTCGAGTTTGTGTAATATGGGCTGTCGTCTTTAGTGAACTGGGTTTCATTGGCGCATTGAATCTTCGGGTAACGCTTTTTGTCCAGCATGGCCAAGCGGTAAGATGTGCCTTCAGCCGGTGTGGCTTCCAAATTGAAAATATCTCCGGTTTCGTCCTGAATCTTTGAGAGAAGATTGCGCAGATGATCCATAACCATCAGGGAAAATGCCTGACCTTCAACGGTGCCGATGTCTTTGCCGATAAAGTTGAGGCAGGCTTCATTCATACCGATAATCCCGACCGTGGAAAAATGATTTTTCCAGAACTTGCCGGAACCTTCCTTGATTTGCCTCAAGTAGAACCGCGAGTAGGGATAAAGGTTTTTCTCGGTAAACGTTTCTAAAACCTTGCGCTTTATAGTCAAGCTTTCTACAGCCAGATTAACCCATTTATCCAGGGTTTCGAAAAATTGTTTTTCATTAGAGGCTTCGTAACTGATTCGAGGCATGTTAATTGTTACCACGCCGATGGAGCCGGTAAGAGGGTTGGCGCCAAACAAACCGCCGCCGCGTTTGAGCAGCTCGCGATTGTCAAGGCGCAGCCGGCAGCACATGGAACGCGCATCTTCAGGGGACATGTCCGAATTGACGAAGTTTGAAAAATAAGGGATGCCGTATTTTGCTGTCATTTTCCAGATCATGTCCAGATTCGGGTTGTCCCAGTCAAAGCCGGCCGTAATATTGTAAGTGGGAATAGGAAAGGTAAACACTCGTCCTTTGGCATCGCCTTCCATCATCACTTCGGAAAACGCTTTATTGACCATGTCCATTTCAGGTTGAAATTCGCTATAGGTCACATCCAGCTCTTTACCAGCCAAGATCACCGGTGTGTCTTTGAGAATGGACGGAACAAACAAATCCATGGTGATGTTGGTAAATGGGGTTTGAAATCCAACCCGCGTGGGGATGTTGATATTGAAAATAAATTCCTGGATTGCCTGTTTGACATGCACGTAGCTTAGTTTGTCATAACGCACAAAAGGGGCAAGCAGCGTGTCAAAGTTTGACAATGCCTGGGCTCCGGCGGCTTCTCCTTGCAGGGTATAAAAGAAATTGACAATTTGCCCGAGCGCCGAGCGCAGGTGCTTGGGCGGCGCGCTTTCAACCTTGCCTTCAACTCCTTTGAATCCGTTTTTGAGAAGATCCTTCAGATCCCAGCCCACGCAGTAAACCGAAAGCAGGCTCAGATCATGTATGTGAATGTCGCCTTGTTTATGGGCCTTTCGAATTTGCGGCGGATAAATTTTGTTAAGCCAATATTCCGAAGTGATGTCTGAGGAAATATAATTATTGAGCCCTTGCAGCGAATAGCACATGTTGCTGTTCTCTTTTATTTTCCAGTCCAGTTTCTGGATATAGTGATCCACCAAGTCCACATTTGCTTTGGTGGCGATCTTGCGAATTTGAGCACGCTGCTCCCGATAAAGAATATAGGCTTTGGCCGTTGCATGAAATGGGGAATCCAGAAGGACTCGTTCAACGATATCCTGAATTTCTTCGACTTCGGGTTGAGCGTTCAACTTAATATCGTGGGCCAGGGTTAAAACCCTAAGAGTCAATTTGCGGGCCTCGCGTTGACCAAATTCATTTGTAGCTTGTCCGGCTTTGGTGATGGCTGAGGTTATCTTGGCGCTATTAAACTCTACAATACGTCCGTTACGTTTTTTTATTTGCTCGAACAAAGGGCACTCCTTACTGTGTTTTGCCGGGTTATAAGATAAAATTTGTTGCGGCCAAAAAGACCGGTAATTGGGATTGTCTGTCAGTGAAAAACAATTCGAATATTTTGAATTTAAGTAGCTTTACAAAAATTAATCTTTTTGATTAAATGCTACTTACATCAACATGTAGTAGTTTGTCAACTCAAAAGTTCAATATGTTGTGAAATGCCGTAAGCTCAGCTCAGGGGTCATCCTGCTTATCGCGAATGAATACTATTTTATTTTGCCGGAGAGCAAATGCAAATTTAGCCCGCCATGATCAATATTTTTGAGACTACCCTGTATGGGAAGAGCATTTATTAAAGAGCGTTTTGGCACAAGAACACCGGCCCGCCAGCCTTTAAAGAAAGTTTTTAATGTTTGCCCGATGCGTTGGTAAAAAACGTCTAACCGGGTCTTGGGATGCAACCGATGTCCATAAGGCGGATTCAATACAATAAGCCCGGGTGGTAAATCAAGAGACAATTTGCCGATATCGAAAAAATCATGGCAGTGTACGCTTACTGCGTCCGCCAGATGATGTTGATCAATACAGCGGTTTAGCGCATCGCAGGCTTGCAAGGATTTATCTATGGCGTATATGAGGGGCGTGTCTAACGTGGCTACAGCGTTATCGGCCAGATTCAATACGTGGCGCCATTGCCTGAGGCGAAAAGCGGGCCACTGCATGAACGCAAAGGTGCGCAGTCTTCCCGGCGCCATGTTTTTTGCAATCATAGCTGCTTCCAGGGCAAACGTGCCTGCGCCGCACATGGGATCAACAAGAGGGCGCTGGCCCCGGTAGCCGCATAACATTAAAATGGCCGCCGCGGTTGTCTCCCGCAATGGAGCCCTTGCCATATGGGTTTTAATGCCGCGTTTGTAAAGACTATCGCCGCTGCTATCTATAGACAGGGTCAGCATATCGTTGTCGAGCCGGGCAAATACGGTTTGGCCATGCGCCTGACCGGCGCCGATTTGGGCAAACTTCCAATACGTGTCAATGCCTTGGCTAATTCGCTGGGCAACGGCCTGACTGTGGTATAGTCTGGAGTGATGGGATGTTACCTTTATTGAGGGTATGCATCCGCCGGGCAAATACAAGTCCCAGCCAATTGCTGCGATTTTTTTTTCCAACTGATGAAAGCTTGATGCAGTAAAGCGCGATATGCGCACCAGGATGCGAAGCGCTGATTTTAAATGCAAGTTGGCCATCATAATTTGAAAAATGCGTGCTCGAAATATAATACCGCCGGGCACTGTTTCCAAGGGCCCTTCCAGGCCGGGCAATCGGCTTAGTTCTTTTTCGCAAATGGCTTCAAAGCCGGGCAAGGTTGCTGCAAAACACTCGTGCGCCGGGGCTGTAATATGCCGTTTAATTCGTCTTTGCAAATTCTTTTTTGGCGTTTGTGCGGTCATGGTTTATTTTAATGCTTTATGGTTAATCCGTGTTTATCCGGCCAATGAAAATAAATACGCTTGCTTTGGCCGGTTATCAATATTAAATTGTTCGGTTAGGCAATTTTCAAAACCCTAAACTTAAATTTGAACATAGCTTATGACACGCGTACTGATAAGAAAAGGTATTTACGATCAAGAAAAAATGCGCCGGGTGGCCGGTGAAATGCTTGACGAAATGGGCCCCGAAAAAGTTGCCTATGGGGACAAGGTGTTGATCAAGCCTAATTTGCTGATGGCTGCTGAGCCGGATAAAGGTATTGTTACTCATCCGATGCTCACCCGCGCCGTAGCAGAATACTTTCTCGACAGGGGAGCCAGGGTGCAGGTTTCCGACAGCCCGGCGGTGAGCAATTTTGATAAGATAATTCGTATTGCAGGTTATAAAGAAATTCTTAAAGGGCTCGATGTCAAGCTCACACAGTTTCAAGAGTCTGTGGATGTGGATATCGGCGAGCCCTTCGGCAGTATCCCCATTAGCAGGGATGCCCTGGAAGCCGACGCTGTGATCAATCTGGCCAAATTGAAAACGCATGCCCAGATGTATCTGACGTTGGGGGTAAAGAATATTTTCGGGTGTATTGTAGGGCTGCGAAAACCCGAATGGCATATGCGCAGCGGTGTGGACAGGATGATATTCGCGCAGCTTCTGGTTCAGATTTATGAAGCCGTGGCTCCTGCATATACAATTGTTGATGCAGTGTTGGCCCTTGAAGGCCAGGGGCCGGGAAAGGGCGGCCAGTCCCGGCACTTGGGGCTGTTGATCGGTGGCGAAAACGCCCATGCCGTAGACAAGACCATCGCTACGCTTTTGGGGCTGGAGCCCGCACAAGTGCTAACCTGCCTCAATGCCCTTAAATTATCCCTTTTTGACGGTAAGGTGCATGTCGATGGCGATTTACACATCATCAATGATTTCAAATTTCCGGAATTGAACAGCCTGAGCATGGGACCTGAATCGCTCAACAGTTTTATGCGCAAATATGTCATCCAGAAACCAGTTGCCGAATCGAAATCATGCAAGCTTTGCGGTGAGTGCTGGACCATATGCCCGGCTAAGGCAATTACCCACAATAATCGTACGATATACTTTAAATATGATAAATGCATTCGTTGTTATTGTTGCATTGAAGTTTGTCCCCACGCTGCAATTCGCGCCAAAGAGCCGCTATTAGGGTATATCTGGCGCAGGTATATCAAATCCTGAGGTCAGGCGATTTATGTTAAATGATATAACATCTTGCATGTCTTTTTTCCCGTCTTGCGCGTTATGCCAAAGCTTCGAATATGTTAAGCATGCAAACTGATCAGCAAAACTTTGGCGCGTCTTGAAGACTAAAAAAAATCTAAACCCAATATGGTATCTGTTAAGATGCTATATTTTTTTTCGCCAATCGCTTTAGGGTATTCGGATAAAAGACGAACTGTGACTGCTCTCCCACCTTCGTTACACGAAGGTGGGGGCTTGCTAAATATTGACGAATAATTTAGACCGGCGCACCTACCGCATGAGGCAGCAAAAATAGCTTGACGATTGCAGAATACCTTTGCAATAAAGAAGACCGTAAAACTTAATCTGCTCTCATTTACTTAAGTTGCAGTTTTAGCGAAAATGCCGGCTATGTAGCGGCAATAAACGTTTTGGCGGTAGGGTATGCCGTGTCAGCCTGTGCAGAAACGGCCCCAGCCGCTTGATGAAGCATGAATATCCCGTCCCTAAGGGCTGAGAGGATATCAATGCCATAGAATTTTGACAGCATCTGCGGCAATAATAGTTGCCAGGATCAAAGAAAGGTAATTTCCCATGGCAGGAATAAACAAGGTTATTATTATCGGCCGTTTAGGACGTGATCCTGAAATGCGCTATACACCGGACGGAACTGCGGTAGCCACTTTCAGCGTGGCCACCTCGGATGAATGGCGCGACAAGGCCACCGGCGAAAAAAAAGAGCGTACCGAATGGCACCGCATTGTAGCATGGCGCAGATTGGGTGAAATTTGTGGCGAATACCTGTCAAAGGGCCGGCAAGTCTATGTTGAAGGAAAATTGCAAACCCGTTCCTGGGAGCAAGATGGCGTCACCCGCTATATGACGGAAATCGTGGCTTCGGATGTTCAGTTTATGGGCAACCGCGATGACGCGGGCACATCTGCCGCACAGCGCCCCGCCGGTCGTCCGGCAAACCAGGGCTCAGGTTCCCAGCAAAATCAGGGGCAAGGTTATCAGTCCAGCCAGGGCTCGGGTTCCCAGCAAAATCAGGGGCAAGGTTATCAGTCCAGCCAGGGCTCGGATTACCAGCAAAATCAGGGGCAAGGTTATCAGTCCAGCCAGGGCTCGAATCAATCGCCAAGCCAGCGTGTTGCCGACCAAGGCTATCCCGAACCTCCGTTGCCAGATACCCAGGATGATGATATTCCATTCTAACGATCACCTAATACTAAAATGTAAAAAAATGGCGTATGTTACTAAAAATACGCCTTTTTTGATTCTATTGCAAAAAGCTTGTGATTCCTGATATATGCATTCGAAAAATCCGTTCAAGTGGCGTCACTTTAAAAAAGAGATCATTTTGTTAAATGTCCGTTGGTATCTACGATATTGCCTCAGTTACCGGGACCTTGAACTTGAACTTGAATAAATGATGCTTGAACGGAATTTGGAAGTGGATCACACAGCAATCTTTTGCTGAGTTCAGGCTTATTGCCCGGAAATTAAGGCGATTGGCGGAAAAGAATATACCAGATTGAGCTTCGATTTTTTTTCGTATTCAAGGCGCGCCAAAGTTTTG
>JAAERL010001061.1 GCA_024230435.1 Desulfobacteraceae bacterium | reverse complement strand
TTGTGTTAAAGAATATACCATCTTGTATGTCTTTTTTCCCGTCTTCTGCGTTATGCCAAAGCCCGAATACGTAAAGTATGCAAACTTTGGCACGCCTTGAATACGAAAAAAAATTCTGCTCAATCTGGTATATTCTTTTCCGTCAATCGCCTTAGTGTTTTAATCCCTTCTTTACTGGAAGTTTTTTAGGGCTTGGAAGTTTCAAATATAGCGTTATTGCGTTTAGATTTGGATTCGTTTTCAAACAAGGTTCGCCGATGGTTGCATACTCAAAGTCTTTGCCCATTGGCGCAGCAGACGAAAACGAATTCAAGGGTAATATGATCAAGACAAGCAGGAGCAGGAAATTTGCAGATTCCAAGGACCTTTATTAATTGTTGGAAGAATTATTTGAAGGTGGTTCTATTCCAAGTTCGGCTATTTTGTTTAAAAGCGTTTTATAACTCACTTTGAGAATTTTTGAAGCCTTGCTTCTATTCCAGTCCGTTCTTTGAAGCACATATGAGATGACCTCTTTTTCCACTCTGTCCACAGCCTTCTTTTTAACTGATTTTAGTGAAAAGGAATTATTTTTGATAAGTCCTTCATCTTTATAATCTAAAAACGACTCGAATGAATCGGCTGCGGCAGGCACATGTTCATTGAAATTATCTCTCATTTCAGGTTTAACAACAGCTCCATGCAGAAGTTCATCAATTATTTTATCAGCATCTCCCAGAACAAGCATTCTTTTTAACACGTTTTGCAATTCACGAACATTTCCAGGCCAATGATATTTTTGCAATTTATAAATAGCATGATCCGGGGGATGCGTTACATTTTTGTGGCCCAATTGGCAAGTAAATTCATTAATATAATAGTCGATCAGGGGTGGGATGTCATCCGGTCTATTTCTCAGTGGATTGATATAGATTTTGATAATATTAAGCCGGTAATACAGATCCTCACGGAACTTGCCTTCATTGATGTCCTGCTTTAAATCATGGTTTGTTGCGGCAATTACCCAGGTGTCTGTTTTAATGTCTTTTTCAGCTCCAAGGGGGGCGAATTCACCACTTTGCAAAACATGGAGCAGTTTGGCTTGCAAAGCTAAGGACATATCACCGATTTCATCCAAAAAAAGCACACCGCCATGGGCAAGTTGAAATTTGCCTCTTCGTTTTTGATCCGCTCCTGTGAAAGCACCACGCTCATAGCCGAATAGTTCGCTTTCAAGTAATCCTTCAGGAAGAGCTGCGCAATTTATTTTAATGAAGGGTTTACCTAACCTAGGTGATCTTTGGTAAAGGTTTTGGGCAACGACCTCTTTTCCTACCCCGCTTTCTCCAAAAATTACAGTATTTAAGCCTGTCTGAGCAACGTGTTCGACAAGCTCCCTAACTCGTTGGATGTTATCGCTAACACCTATTATTGGAGGTCCTATGTGAGCCATAAAATTATATTTTCAACAATTCTCGTGCTTTTTCTTCTAGTTCTGGAAGTTTGAATGGTTTTTCCATGACAATATCCGCTTTGGCTTCTTTTGCCAAAGATTCCGGATGTTCACCCCATCCCGTAATAGCGATTACAGGCAGATGGGGAAATTTTTTCTTTACAATGGATATTACGGCTACACCGCTTATATTCGGTAAAACAAGATCTGTAATGATAATATCCAGCTCATCTTTTTCAGCTTCTATCATTTTTAAGCCGTCCAACCCATTAGTCGCTGATATTACGTCATAATCTTTCTGTTCGAAATATTTACACAAGGCTAATAAAATCTCATCGGTGTCATCAATTATAAGAATTTTAGGGTTAAGGCTCATAAATTGCTCCTTTAGTCACGGGCCGTGCAAGGAGGATATCTTAGTTTCAAACCCAATTTATAGTTAATCATAATTAATCGTTAAATTGAAATGTTTCTGCTGATTCGTTCACATAAACAAATCAGCAGATGCAAATTTTTTAATTAACATAACGTAACTATCAATCATTAGCAAGAATAATGAGAGTTTAGGTCGTTGCATCGGCTTAGAATGATTGATTGCCAACTGGCTTTACCGGAAAAATAAGCGCTGATTCAAAGGGGCTTTGAAGGTGCAAATCATCAAAGACCCTGATCTTGTTTAGGTGGCTGGCGCAAAAGAATATAACATTTTAACTGATATCATTTTGCGCTTAGATTTTTTTCATCTTCAAGGCGCGCCAAGGTTTGCATGCTTGAAGTATTCGCACCCTTTGGCACAACCTAAACAGGCGCAAAAAAAGACTAACAAGCTGGGTTATTGTCTTCGGCAAAAATCGTCTTAGAGCCTGTTTCTCAAACAAGTTCTAAGAGTGCAGCGATATCTTCGCCGTGCTGAGCTTTTATCATCGGAATATCGATTATATGTCTGTAGCCAAATTTTTTTCACACCTAAAAACAAACCCAAATTCTTTACAATATGCAATAATTTGCGACTTCCACGAACGTATTGACTCAAAAGTTAAAATGTATAAAATAGTGTTCTTAAAAAATGGCATTTTTTTACACACATCACAGTAAACAAGAACTGTATTTAATAAAAAATAAATTCCCCATATCAATTCTTTTGTTTTGTAAACAATTGAAAATAAAAATTAAATAATTAATTGTTTATCTTTCTTATTCAAAAAAAGCGAGCCTTGTTCTTTGGGCATAAGAATTGCGTATGTGTCAAAGAACAAGGGACTAATGTTGGGGTGTATTCCGTCTTTTACACAAAACTGATCTGAAAGGTAAAACCGGTCACTTAAAACACGAAATATGCAGTTAAAATGCTAGAAAATTTTCTTTTATACTGTGGCATTTTCCAATTTTTCGATCTTTGTCCGGCAAATATGTGAAAAGTGGGACATACCTCTAACGTTTGGGATTTTTGATACCGATTATATACTGATATTGCATGTGAGAGTTAGATTGGTTCAGTTATGAACTCATCATCAAAAGATAAAGATATCGTTGTTTTTGCAAAATCACCTTTGAAGCGGGAATATCTGAGAAATATTATGAAAGATAAATCTCAAAAAGTCATATGCTTTGAAAACGTGATGAGCTGTTTTGACAACTTATCTGCAATAAAACCCGATGGTATTGTTTTGGTTACTGACTCAGCATCATTGGTATGGAAATTTATTTTTGCTATCCAATATATGCAATTGCCTTGCCTCGTTATATTAATATCCGATATTCTTGATGCCGCTGAGTTCGAATTGGTGGAAAATGAAAATGTTGTTGGTATCCGGACAAATCAATTAGACAGTCAACTTTATCTGTGCGCCAGGGATATAAATGTGCGTGTTGAATCCGGTTCGGAAAATACCGATCAACCTGTTATTGTTGGTCAATCGAAAGAAATAAGAAAAATTAAATCATTGTTGCCAAGCCTGGCAAACAGCAATGATCCAATACTTATTCAGGGAGAACACGGCACGGGAAAAGAACTGTTATCTCGCAGCATTGTGACTCATATCAATCAAAATACGGTTTTTGTCAAATATGATTGTAGACAAATAAGGTCACTTGCCGATGTTGACGGCATGATGAATAAGAGCTTGGTTTTATCATCGGCAGTGGACCAGAGTTTATCGCATTGCGGGGCATCTAATTTGCTCGTAAATTATTTTCAAAATATCAATTTATTACCTCAATCCGTACAGGCTGAACTTTTATTGTATTTAGATGATTTTGAGTTGAAAAAATTGGTTGTAAGCGGGGTTGGACCCTTTAAAACAAAAATTATCGCTACTTCGGATGAAAACCTTGATGAATTGCATGAAAAGGGAAAGTTTCGAAAGGATTTATACTACCGATTGAATGTATTTCCCATTTATCTGCCTGCGCTCAGGGCCAGAAAAGAGGACATTTTAATGCTGGTGGATTTTTTTATGATTAAAACATGTGCAAAAGTTCATAAAAGCTTCTTTGCGCTGTCCACTGATGCAACCGAAAAATTGTATTACTATAACTGGCCTAGAAACGTGGATGAGCTTGAGTCGCTGGCAGAGCGTATCGCATTAACCGGCAATGAATCGGTCATATTTGGCAATGATAGCTTTACAGGCTACAATAAAAATTCTAATGGATCCTATATTAAACTTTTTGCCGATAGCTCTTTGAAGGATTTGGCAAATATTAAACGTTCGCTGCATTCTATTAACAGGCAGCCACTAAAAAAAATTTGTGATAAATATGTTTCACAGATTGAGAAAAAGATAATGCAAAAAGCCCTGGAATGTACGAATTGGAATAGAAAAAAAGCGGCTGCTTTGCTAAATATCAGTTACAAATCGATGCTTAATAAAATGAAACTGTATGAGATCGCTTAATTGCATTAACTTTAGTGAAAAAGGTAAAGTATAGAATAATGGATAAGCAATCTTTTGAATTTACGCCGGATTTAATTAAAGATATTTTGATACGCAGACGCTGGTATGTTTTGGTATCCCTATTTGCTGCTATAATTGCAGGCTTTTGTATGATGGCAATATTGCCTTTGATTTACGAGGCAAGTACCACGATTTTGATTGAACCTCAACGAGTGCCTGAAAACTATGTGCAGTCAATCGTTTCTGAGGATGAAAGCAACAGAGTTAATACAATAACACGGCAAATTTTAAGCAGGGCCAATCTTGAAGGAATAATCAAAAGATTTAATGTTTTTCCAGTCGCAAAGTCTGATGCCGAGATTGAGTATCAAATTGAGACCTTAAGAGATAAGATAACTATTGATACCGAAGATAACCGGCAAGGTCCGGATGCGTTTACTATTTTAGTAAAAGGAAAAAATCCTCAGAAAATAAGAAATATTGCCAATGGGTTGGCAACCTCTTTTATAGAACAGAATATGAAATTCAGGGAGTCGCAGGCAATTGGCACAAGCAAGTTTCTTGAAGCGGAACTGGAAGCAACTCGAAAACGGCTGGAAATTGTTGAAGATGAAATTAAAAAATATAGAAAACAATATATGGGCGAGTTACCTGAACAGCTTGAAACGAACCTGAGAATAATGGAACGTTTGCAAGCAAATCTGACAGAGCGGCAACAAACATTAAGAGATGCGAAAATCCGCTTATCTCAATTAACAATTAACAATGTGGCCGGTGGCGTTAGTGAAGGATCTGGTACCCAGAGCTCAGGTATGAATATTTTTCAGTTGAGAAGTGAACTTGAGTCTATGGAAGCGCGATACACAAGTCAACATCCTGACATCATACGTATAAAAAAACTTATCAAAGATATGGAGTCAGGTGATCAATCTTCTGAAAATGGTAATTTAAGTGAAGAATCAGAAAGTTATTTTCTGGCAGGTGGAAGTCAAGCTGTCGATATTAATAGAGAGGTCGAAGTGACTCAATCTGAAATCGAGCGTATTAAGTCACAAATTCAGAATTACGAGCAACGAATTGAAAATACGCCTCGAAGAGAACAGGAGCTGCTTGCTTTGCAGCGGGATTACAGGGAAATACAAGCTTCCTTCAGTTCCTTGATGAGCAGAAAACTTGAAGCTGACATCGCATTGAGTATGGAGCGTAAACAAAAAGGGGAGCAATTTAGAATTATAGATCCGGCAAGGATTCCTTATCGTCCTGTTGAGCCCAATATGGCGCGGCTTTTTCTTTTAACCTTAATTGCGGGGCTTGGACTTGGTTTTGGAATACCTCTTTTTCTTGAGTATATAAATACCTCTTTTAGTAAACCGGATGAGCTGGAGGCGGCTTTTGGGCTGCCGGTGTTGACGGTTATACCGGAGCTGATTACCCGGAATGGTCTTTTTCTGAAAAAAGTTAACGATATATCCAGTATAGCATGTGCAGCGATTTTAACTTTGATGCTATCAATATTTGCGATAATGACTTTGTGACAGGGGCTGCAGCGATATTAGATATATGATTAATGATTCCCGTGGGGAATAAACCATAATTGACTGTTATGTGATGCTATAGGTAATAAAAAAAGAAATAGGAATATGGTATGGGAAAAATATTTGATGCTCTGAACAAGGCAGACGTTGAAACGTCCCAAAATTCACCAATAGTTCAAAATACAGGGGGATATGGGGAAAAAGAAAATAAAAAAATAGTAAAACTTAAAAAGACAAATAAAACATTGCATGGAAAGAAGATAGATGAAAAAATTATCACCTATTTCGAGCCGCAGTCTATTGAGAGTGATCTTTTTAGGGTTTTAAGAACTAATTTACTGTTCGACTCGGGCGAAAAGCGTATCAGGACTATACTGGTTACAAGTGCTATGCCTGGCGATGGAAAATCTTTTGTTAGCGCTAATTTATCTGTGTGTATTGCCCAGGGCATAGAGGAATATGTCCTTTTGATGGATTGCGACATAAGAAGACCCACAATTCACAAGATTTTAGGGCTTAATCAGATCGAAGGGATTAGTGATTACCTGGCAACAGACAACGGACTGGCACAATATATACGAAATACTGATATTCCAAAATTGTCTGTTATACCAGGCGGGAAGCCACCGGCAAATCCAACGGAACTTTTAACGTCTAAAAAAATGAAATCCCTTTTAGACGAGGTGGTGAGCAGATATAATGACAGGTACATTATAATTGATTCACCGCCTCCGGCGATGGCCTCCGAAACAAAAGCAATTGCTAAATTTGTTGATGCTATCATCATTGTAGTAAAAGCTAGAAAAACCCCAAGAAAGGCAGTGTCGGAATTGATTGAATCGCTGGGAAAAGAGAATGTATTGGGGATCGTATTTAATAGTTCCGATCAAACGGTAAAAAGCTATTATGGGTATGGGAGGACAACGTATTGAAATACAAAAGTAAAAGAGTGTCTGAATAATGATTAAAAAGAAATGTTTGCTCGAATGGCTTGCTTGTTGTAATGATGTCTTAACTTAAAAAAAGGTTGTCAGGAAAAAATGTGGGATTGAATAGCTAACCTTCTGAATACGTAGTAAATTGGATTTGTTTGACGAATTGATGAAATGTATTGAATTATTTCGCTGATGGATTGTTTATAATGCTTAGACTGTTCAAACAATATTACCCGGTGCGGAATGCGGTTTTTGTTTTGGGAGAAGGTATATTTATATTTTTTTCAGTTGTGTTTGCATGTTACCTTCTAAAGGGAATCGAAGCTTTTGCTCCAAGCCAATGGACTATCCTGAAAGCGCTTTTAATTACTATTATTTGTCAAATATGTCTTTACTATAATGATCTGTATGATCTTGCGATAACAGATACGCTTGTTGAAATGGCGGTTCGTTTAATGCAGGCGCTTGGTGTTGCAGCTATTTTGCTTGCAATTGTATATTTTGTTTTTCCTGATGCGATTATTGGTGAAGGCATTTTTGTTGTTAGCGTTGTTTTTGTGATTGTTTTGATAGTATCTTGGCGAATTGCTTATTCTTTTATTTTAAACAGGGGAATGTTCAATCAAAAGATAATGATAATGGGATCAAGCGATATTGCAAAAGAGATTTATCTGCAAATTCAAGACAAAAAAGATAGCGGTTATGAAGTGTCGTCAATTATTTCAAGAATGTCATGGGAAATCTTGCTCGGTTGCGGTATCGAAATGATTTGTCAAAGCAAATATGAAAACGTATGCGAAATTGCAAAGTCTAAAGATGTTAAAAAAATTATTATTGCTTTGAAAGAAAAAAGAAACATGCTTCCGATAACAGAACTTCTCAAATGCCGAATACAGGGTATAGACGTGCTTGATGGTAATAGTTTCTATGAAATGCTGACAGGTAAGCTGATAGTTGAGTCTATTAATCCTGGATGGCTCATTTTTTCACATGGATTTCAAAAAACAATTATGCAAAAGTTAGTAAAACGCTGTATTGACCTGGTTTTATCTGCGACAATGCTAATAATATTTTTTCCTATTATGGCCATTGTTGCGATACTTATAAAGATTGAATCAAAAGGTCCGGTCATTTTTTCTCAGGAAAGAGTGGGGGAAAATCGAAAGCAATACATGGTTCATAAATTCAGGTCTATGCGGTATGATGCCGAAAAACACACTGGGCCGATCTGGGCTCAAAAAAATGATGATAGAATTACCAAGGTAGGTTATTTTATTCGAAAATGGAGAATCGATGAAATTCCTCAGCTTTGGAATGTGTTAAAAGGTGAAATGAGTTTTGTCGGACCTAGGCCTGAAAGAGAACATTTCGTAAAGAAATTAGAAGATAGAATACCGTATTATAATGAACGATTAAGTGTTAAACCAGGATTAACCGGCTGGGCTCAAGTCAGTTATGGTTACGGATCCAATGTAGAAGATGCTGTTGAAAAACTCAATTATGAACTCTTTTATGTGAAAAATATGTCCATAATAATGGATCTGATGATTGTAGCCAGAACGGTTAAAACGGTTATATTTGGCCATGGGCGTTGATCCTGGCTGATTTTTTTAATTAAGGGTCTTGGAAGATGCGAATATACCACAAACGCTTGTCCTTGAATTCGGTTTCTGTGTTGCGCCATTGTGCACAGACAATAAGTATGCACCCATTGACGCGCCTTGAAACGAATCCAAATCTTGCGCAATAACGGTATATTGGTATCTTCCAAGATTCTAAAACGAAAAACTGAAGCAAACTTGTTTTATGTTGCTTTTATGCAGATCCTGACTGTATGTAATCGGCCAAGCGGAGCTATGAGAAAATTAAGTAAGGGATTTAATTTTAACTATATATAAGGAATAATAATGCTTTTTACCTATAAAAATGTTCTTGTGACCGGAACTGCTGGTTTTATCGGTTTTCATCTTTCTAAAAGACTATTAGACAATGGAGTTAAAGTAATTGGGATTGATAATCTAAACAATTATTACGATGTAAAATTAAAGCAAGACAGGCTTGTACAATTAGAGGAAAACGCGAATTTTAAATTTTATAAGACTGATTTAGAGCAAGCATCTAAACTGGATGATATTTTTTCTGAGAATAAAATTGATGTTGTGGTCAACCTCGCTGCTCAAGCGGGTGTGCGTTACTCGTTAGAGAATCCAAGGGCATACATCAATTCCAATTTGGTGGGTTTTATCAATGTTTTAGAATGTTGTCGCCATAATGGTGTTAAACATCTTGTGTTTGCATCTTCCAGTTCCGTATATGGTGCAAATACCAACATGCCGTTTTCAGTTCATCACAATGTTGATCACCCGGTTTCTCTTTACGCGGCAACCAAAAAAGCAAATGAACTTATGGCGCACACCTATAGCCATTTGTATGGTTTGCCCTGCACCGGCTTACGATTTTTTACCGTATATGGTCCTTGGGGCAGACCGGATATGGCTCTTTTTCTTTTTACTAAAGCAATCGTTGAAAATAAAAGAATTAGGGTTTTTAACCATGGAAAGATGAGAAGGGATTTTACCTATATCGATGACATTATTGAAGGTGTTGTGCGTGTAATGGGAAAACCGCCTGAGCCGAATCCTGAATGGGACAGTAAAGCTCCGGACCCGGCAACGTCATACGTAAACTATAAAATTTATAATATCGGCAACAATAACCCGGTTGAACTATCAGAATTTATAAGTGAAATAGAAAAATGCCTCGGGAAAACAGCTAAAAAAGACTTCGAGGATCTTCAGCCTGGAGACGTGCCTGCAACCTATGCTGATATTCAAGATTTGTCAGATGACGTTGGATTCAGGCCATCAACACCAATAAGTCTTGGGATACAAAATTTTGTCAATTGGTACAAAGATTATTATAAATAAATCCTGCAAAAACAAGGAGAAGAATATATGAAAAAATGTCTTTTTATGGCTTTTTTTTTAGTAATTAGCTGTAATTTTATTGCTGCAACGCATCTATATGGACAAGATAAGAAAACAAATAACCAAGAATATCGAATTGGCAATGGTGATCTTCTCGAAATCTTAACATGGAAAGAGCCCGATTTTTCGAGAGAAAATGTTCTGGTTCGATTGGATGGCAAAATATCTTTCCCTCTTTTGGATGATATACAGGCCACCGGTAAAACACCGTCAAAGCTTAAAAAGGATATCGAAGACTCTTTAAAACAATATGTTTCCTCGCCGAATGTAACTGTAACAGTTACAAGCGCGGCAAGTAAAAGGTTTTATATTCTAGGTGAAGTTGAAAATACAGGCGAATATCCGATTGTGAAAGATCTTACCGTTCTACAGGCATTTGCCTTGGCAGGCGGATTTACGGAATGGGCATCAAAGAAGGAAATTATACTATTTCGAAAAGTTGGAGCAAAAGAAAAAGTTATCCATGTCAATTATAAAGAAATTTTGAAGGGCAAGAATTTCAAGAGCAATATTATGATTAAAGCAGATGATACGATTATTGTGCCATAATATTAATATCTTTGACTTTGCGAGATGTGTTCCGTTCTGTTTTGTATCGAATTTCTGATTAATGGAATGTTCCCGGTTTATTGTTTTTTTGTTGACCGTAGGACACGGCATTAAATCGATCGGTAAGTTCATGAGGGTAAGGATTAGAAGAAAGGAATTGGTGGCGAAGATGAATCGTAATGGATTATTAGTAGCGCTTATTTTAACAATAATGGGATTGTTTTCTAATAATTTGTATGCTGCTCAAGTATTATTTTCACCTGAATTAAGACTTAGTGAAGAATATACCGATAATTTATTTTTAACCTATCAGGATACGGAAGCCGATTTTATTACCACTGCAGGGTTGGGCTTAGATTTACAGATTCTTGGACAGACATCCGGACTGGAATTGATTTATAATCCGTCTTATAGCGCTTTTACAGATAATCCAGACATGGATTATTGGAGGTATTATGCACGAGGACGCGCCTGGAAGGATTTCAAGCGTACTAGGCTTGAGCTTGTAAATGATTATTTGGAAACTGAAGATCCCAGAGATCCATCAGAAGATTTTACACCGGATGATCTTACGGCCGCCCCATTAATAGATCTGGATTTAACCAGTAGAGGCAGAAACAGATATAGAAGAAATGCGACAACACTTAGCCTTACAAATCAGTTCGGGGCAAATGATAGTATTTATTTGGCAATGCAACACGGCTATAGGGAAAATTTAGATATTGTAATAGGCGAACCTGTTAGTGACTATACATTTTGGCAGCCTTCAGGCGAAGCAGGATACTGGGCTACCCGCCGCTTAGGTGTGGAGCTGGAAGGGTACTATTCTGTAAGGGACTATGAATATTTCACAGATCGTAATGAACTTAACGCAGCTATAAGGTTTTTATATGCTTTTAATTCTGCGCTGTCTAGTTTCGTAGAAGGCAGGTATACCTATTTAGATTATGCCGGCTCAAGGAATAGTGATTATGAAATTTATTCGCCTTTAGCAGGTTTTCGTTATCAATTTGAACAAGAGGCAAATATTTCAGTGGCAGTCGGGTATTATATTCAGGACTATAAGGCCCCATACAGGGAAAACGAAGAGGGACTGCATGTCGATTCCGAGATTTATAAGCGCTGGAGATTTTCCCAAAACCATATTACTTTGGTAGGCGGCAGTGGTTATGAAATTGAAGATATGGGTACACAGGATTTAGGGCTCAATTTATACTACACTATGCGTATGGAAATTGATCATGATTTTAGCCGGCGCGTTACGGGAAGCATCTTTGGAGGCTACCTGCATGATGACTATGTTAACGAGAATCGAATTGATAAAACAATTACAGCCGGGGCGCAATTAAGTTGTCAAGCTTTTAGTTGGATGAATATCGATTTGAGATATGAGTATACTGATCTTATTTCGGATGCAGAGTTAGAACAGTATACTGAGAACAGCGTAATTTTAATTTTCACACTTGGGCCAGCAATACCATATCGCTGGAGTCAATGATAACTGGAATAAAATATGAAATCCTCTTCTAAAATATTGATTACAGTAGATGTGGAAGACTGGTACCAAGTTGAAAACCTGCGGCCTTGGTTTCCGCCTGAAAAATGGCCTGAACTTATTTCCAGAGTTGAGAAAAATACACTCAAATTGCTTGATTTATTCGACTCATTTTCAAAGAAAATAAGCGCGACTTTTTTTGTGCTTGGCCAACTTGCCGAAAAGAAAACCGATTTGATCAGGCAAATAAAAAATAAAGGTCATGAAGTCGCCTCACATGGTTATAGCCATCGGCTATGCAATGAAATGCGTTATGAAGATTTAAAGGCTGATTTAATTAAAAGTAAAGACCTTCTTGAAAACATATTGGGCGAAAACATCTATGGTTATCGGGCGCCAAGTTTTTCGATCAATAACCAAATTTTGGATTTGATAAAAGAATGCGGCTATAGATATGATTCCAGCTATAATTCTTTTGATAAACATGGACGGTATGGAGCAATTTGTATTGATAAATACCGGTTGAACGGAATAGCAATGGCGCTGGACGATGATTTTTATGAATTGCCTATAAGTAATTTGCAAATCGCTGGACAAATAATACCCTGGGGCGGCGGCGGTTACTTCAGGCTTCTTCCTTTTGGGGTCTTTAAAAGAGGGATCACCAGGATTTTAAATCTTAAACAGGCCTACCTTTTTTATATTCACCCTTGGGAAATAGATCCAGGCCAGCCAAAAATAAAATCAGCAAAAGGGCTATCAGTCTGGCGTCACTATATAAACCTTGAAAAAACTTACGGCCGGTTATCCACTATGATTTCAAGATTTAGCGATAGCGAATTTTTAACTTGCAGCCAGTATTTGGGGATCTGAAAAATTAGTTAGTGTCCGTCCATAAATGATCGATTTGTCTGATATCTTCGTTGTGCGCAAAATTTTATCCTCGCAATATCATCCATATGCCCGGGGTAAAATTTCCCGGACATTTTGATCTCGAACAAATTTAAAATTTTTGAATGGATAATGTCAAAATTATATTCAACAATAGTTTTGAAAGGGAAACCAATGGCGAAGAAGCTATTTTCCAAAGATGTTCTTGATATTGATCTGGATAAAGAAGTCCAAATAATCATTGAACAAATAAGGGAAGCACTTTCAAAGAAATTAAAACGCAGAGGTTTGGTTGTAGCGTTATCCGGTGGAATAGATAGCAGCGCAACTACTGCGCTTGCGGTAAAGGCTGTCGGTCCGGAAAAGGTCTTAATATTATTAATGCCGGAGAAGCAATCTGCAGATGACACCCTGAAGTTGAGCACCATGGTGGCCGAAAAGTTTAGAGTTGAATATATATATGAAGATATAACTGAAATTCTCACCTCTGTCGGGTTTTATAAACGTTATAATAATGCTGTGCAATCGGTGATTCCAGACTATTCGGAAGGATGGAAATCAAAAATTGTTATATCAAATACCCTTGAACATAAAGGGTTCAATTATTTTTACATCGTTGCAAGAAATCCCGGTGGAAAGCACATTAAAAAAAGGCTGCCTTTAAAAGCCTATCTTGAAATTGTTGCCGCAACCAATTTTAAACAGCGTATACGTAAAATGCTGGAATATTACCATGCGGATAGAATGAATTATGCGGTGGGGGGAACACCAAACAGATTGGAATACGACCAGGGATTTTTCGTTAAGTTAGGGGACGGGGCAGCTGATATCAAGCCTATAGCCCATCTTTATAAGACGCAGGTATATAAACTGGCGGCTTTTTTGGGGGTGCCTGAGCAGATATGCAAAAGGTCGCCAACAACAGATACGTATTCATTACCACAAGGTCAGGATGAATTCTATTTTTCGCTTCCATACGATAAAATGGATTTATGTTTATATGGTAAGAATAATGGCTTTTTACCTGAAGAGGTATCAAAACTGCTTGAATTGACTCCGGCACAAGTACAGCGGGTATACGATGATATAGATGCAAAACGGTCTGCGACAAAATATTTGCACATAGAACCTGTGCTCATCAAAGATATTAAAGAAATTAAATAGTGCTCATCGGCGAAATAGCGTATTTGTAAGATATTTTTGTTGTATTGAAAAATTTTATCCTTGCAATATTAATTATAGGAATAAATCAGATGCCTGCGGTAAAATTTTTGCACGTCTCTTAAAGAGTTAATGGATTTGCATCCAGTGAAACATTTGCGGAAACGAATTCAAAGCCGATGTGATAAAGGATGCTTTTACCTTTGTATAACTGTTGGATAGTAGGGAGATTTGCCATTTTTTGATGATGCTGATAAAAAAGTTGACTGCACTGGGGGGGGTCATATGATAGATCAGATCAAAGCATTTATTATTGATAATTTTATGTTTGGGAATGAAAGCGGGCTTCAAGATGATACATCTTTTTTAGAAGAAGGTATTATTGATTCAACCGGCGTTCTTGAATTAGTTAATTTTATAGAACAAAAATATCAAATTCAATTTGCCGATGAAGATCTCGTACCGGAAAATTTAGATACTATTAATAATATTTGGAAATTTTTGGCTATAAAGCAACACCTGTCTAATTAGGTACGTATCTGGCCTGGTGTTAGAATAAGGATCATGGAGCCTGCAAATGTATCGTTTCTGCGCCAGATTTGGATTCGTTTCCAAAAAGCAAAGATGGGTGCATATTCAAAGTCTTCGCCCATACGCGCAACAGGCGAAAGCGGATTCAAAAGGCTACATAGATAACTATGGTAAATTGCAAATTTTATTTCAGTTTACTTATTCGGAAAGATGATTCAAATGGAAACTTTTAAATCAACCACATTGGTTCATCATTTTATTGAAAATAGTTTTAAAGCATATCCAGATAAAATCGCTTTAATACATGAACAGAATCGGATTTCCTACAGACAATTAAAAATCGCTTCCGATAATCTTGCTGTTTACCTGAAAGATCAGGGAGCTAAAAAAGGGGATCGGATTATTCTGCTAATGGAAAATTGTTTTGAATATGTTGCTGCTTATTATGGGATATTGAAAGCGGGAGCGATAGTAGTTCCTCTTGAAACAGATACGCAAAAAGACAGCTTTAATGAATTATACGATCAATTGGAGCCGTTTGCGGTTATAAGCGGTTTTCGATTTGAACGTTTTCTAGAATCGGCGGATCTTCAAAATCGAAAAAACAGCTTAAGCCTGCTATTGCTAAAAGAGCCAAAATTAAGCTGGAAAGATTCAGGGCATACAATCGCTAATTTGGGCGATATAATGTGTGATAACAGGAATCAAAAAAGTTTAAATGAAATTTCTTCTGATGATTTAGCAAGTATTATTTATACCTCTGGATCTACAGGCAAGTCTAAGGGGGTAATGCTTTCACATCGTGCAATTGTCGCTAATACACTATCTATTTGTAAGGGGTTGGAACTTGGTAGTGACGAGATTCAAATGGTTGTGCTGCCATTTTTTTATGTCATGGGAATATCACTGCTAAATACGCATATGGCTGTCGGAGGAACTATCGTAATTAATAATAAATTTGCCTTTCCGGCTGCTGTAATTAATCAGATGATTGAAGAAAAAGTTACTGGTTTTGCTGGAGTTCCTTCCACGTATGCATATTTGCTAAACCGCTCTCCGCTGGCCCAAAGCCGTGACCGGCTTAACCATCTTAGATACTGCTCCCAAGCGGGAGGGCATATGTCAAAATCTTTAAAAATTGAACTTAGAATAGTGTTACCGGAAAGAACGAAAATATATATCATGTACGGAGCGACTGAAGCATCAGCAAGGTTGAGTATACTTGAACCCGATAGATTTATGGAAAAATTGGATTCGATTGGTAAGCCCATAGATGGTGTAACTTTCAAAGTGGTAGATGCACAAGGAAAGGAAGTTCCGCAAGGCTATGAGGGTCAGATTATTGCAAGAGGTGACAATATTATGGATGGTTATTGGAAAGATGCTGAATCAACACTCAAGGTGCTTGGCCCGAAGGGGTATCATACGGGAGATATCGGATATTGTGATCCGGAAGGATTTTATTTTATAAGTGGACGAAAAGATGGGATAATAAAGGTAGGTGGTCACCGAATTAATCCACAGCAAGTTGAAGAAGCTATTTTATCTACGAATTGTGTTATAGAAGTTACAATAGTTCCGGTCCTCGATGAGTTAATGGGGAAAAAGATGATTGCTCTTGTCGTTCCAAAGTATAACGATATAGAAGCAAAAGAGATAATCGAACGTTGCCATAAGGTGTTGCCAAAATTTAAAGTGCCATCTAAACTTGTTTTTTTAAAAGTTGTTCCCAAAAATGTTTCCGGAAAAATTAACAACGAAAAATGCTACGATATAGCCATAAAACATGCGCAATAGATAAAGATGTATCTCTAAAACTTTTTATTTTTAATATGTAAACGCCTGTTTTCGGCAGGAAAGATATATCCTGAGTTTTAAAAAAAAATTATATAATCCAAGAATTAGAATCGAACTTGTTAATTGGGCCTTTATCAGTGTATTTGCAATTGTTTTTATGTTCGCCTATTTTCCTGTCTGGAACTCATTGCTAAAAACATGGGCGAATTCAGAACAATATTCTCATGGTTTTTTAATTATACCAATTGTTGTTTTTCTTTTGTTCCAAAAAAAGAAGGAGCTAAAAAAAATAGCCCGATGCCATCACGCTGGGGGTTTTTTATTGCTGTAACAGCCTTAGTGGTCTATTTTGCAGGTTTTGCGGCTCAAGTAAAAATACTCATAATATTTATCAATATGTTTTTCCGTATATGGCACGGTTATATATTGGTGGGGGTGGAACGTTTTTGAGATATTATTGTTCCCAATGTTTTTTTGCTGGTTTGGTTACCCCGCTTATTTGATATGCCGGTTCTCAGGCAAGGCAATATTATCCGTGTTCCAGAGCATACTCTTCAGGTTGTACAGGCATGCAGTAGTACTGATGAAATTATCGATGATTCTTTTTTCCTTGAAGAAGGTATTACTGACTCAACCTGCATGCTTGAATTAATCGGCATTTGCCGAGTATGAATTTTTAATTGAAGTTGGTGATGATGAACTGATTCAAAATCCACTAAGCGGAGGCGAAATGTTGTCTAAAACTTTATTGTTTATGATCATTGCTATCATTTCTTTTCTGATAATCAGTTGTGTTAGCGAAAATAGTGCCGGTGTGCCGGAAGGCGGGTATAAAAAGCTATCTGAAGTGCCGGATGCCATATGGGCAAAAGTTGCAAAAATGAAAATCTTTTTTGGTCATCAATCTGTCGGATTCAATATTATTGATGGCATTAATGATATCATGAAAGACAATACAAAGATTAATCTCAATATCGTTGAAACACTAGATATTAGCCAATATGAAGATGGCGTATTCGCGCATTTTAGAGTGGGGGAAAATTTTAAATCATTATCTAAAATTGAACATTTTAAAAAAATTGTACTAAATAATAAAAATAAAAATCTGGATCTATCATTTTTAAAGCTATGCTATGTTGATATTAATAAAAATACTGATATAAAAAAAATATTTATTCAATATCAAAACGCAATGGGGCAGGTAAGTAAAGAAGTGAAGATACTACATTTTACCGTACCATTGCAAACAAATCAGACTACATGGAAAACATGTTTAAAATCATTGCTTGGCAGAGGCGATAGATGGGAGTATGCGGATAACATTAAACGAAACGAGTACAATAATATGCTTTTGAGTAAATATAAAAATACAAGACAATTTGTAGATATAGCGAAAATAGAGTCAACATATGATAATGGCAAAAGAGAAAAATTTAAAGCAAATGGCAAACAATATTATTCCATGATAAAAGAATACACCTATGATCGTGGGCATTTAAACGAAATTAGCAGGCAAAAAGTTGCAAATGAATTATTGTTGGCGCTTGCAAATGCTGTTGAATGATGGAAAGCAATTGTTTTATCCAAATTGGAAAAAAGGAATTTGATAACAAAATAATAGGCGGTAGCGCCCATCTGGAACAGCCAAATCGTTTGATTACAGGTGGGCACTATATTAAGTTGTCGGTATTTTACAGAGGATAATATGGCCAATTTATTAAATGTTTTATATTGGGACATGAAGGACGAGATTGGCCGATTTCTTTATCTAAATGCTATTTTAATGCGTATTCCCGGAAATCTCGGAAAGATGATAAGAGGAAAAATAATTCCGGGATACTTAAAAAAATGTGGTAAAAATGTGCTTTTCAATGAGGGGATAAGGTTCCGGGGAGTGCATAAAATAGAAATCGGCGACAATGTGCATCTGGGAGTGGATAATTTTTATCAGGCTTCAGGCGGGTTGATTTTTGAAAAAGAAGCGATGATAGGGCCTGGAGTTAAAATATGGACAGTCAACCATCACTATCAAGATATAGAAAAACCAATCTATCAGCAAGGCTATCATTATGAAAGCGTAGTGATAGGTGAAGGCGTTTGGATTGGTGCAAATGCCTTTATTATGCCTGGAGTTACAATACCAAAAGGTTGTATCGTTTCTGCTTGCACTCTGGTGAATAAAAAGAATTATCCGCCTTTTTCAATCATTGCCGGTCACCCTGCGAGAGTTATCGGAACAAGGCTGAAAAAGAAAGAAAACGGTAAAGAAGAATGAAATAGAATTTGGTATCTATGATAATCTGACAAAAGGGTTTATTTCCTCTGGAAAACGGCCGGATAACAACGCTATTCCTGTGAATCGTATCTTTTTTTTTCATTATGGGAAAGCCGGGCAAGGTTTTTTTGTAATATAATACCCGATTAGATCTGTATTAATAAAATTTTTCCGGTTTACTGCCTCCAAAACACCTAAGCTCGCACTAAACGGGGCCTGTTTGGGAATAGAAAAAAGTGCTGAATCGTCCGGCAAATTGGACATTTTCGAATGGACTATTTGTAGAAAGGCAACAACATTGATGGAAAGTGCGTCACATATAAAAAATACGTTTAAACACGCCCTTATATTTGGAGGCGCCGGACTGATCGGAAAGGTCATTGGATTTATCATGCTGCCCATCTATGCCTATCATTTGAGAGCCGAAGGCTACGGGGTTATCGGCATGATAGACACTGTGTTGTCTTTGCTGACGTTGTTAATCGGGTATGGTATTACCGGCGCCATGAATCGATTTTATTTCGAGACGTACGATACCCAAAAAAGAAAACGCATTGTTTCTACAACGATTATCCTTATGTTTTTTGTTGTACTTATAGTTTGTTCGCCAGTTTTGCTTCTATCGAAGCAAGTTGCATGGCTGGCTTTTGGAAATAAAGAGTGGGGAAATTATATCATCCTGGCCGTAGTGGCGTTTATGGGCACGATGACTTCCAAAACCGCAGAAAATTATATTCTGATCAAACAACAATCATTTATTTTATCTTTGATTTCATTGATTAGGCTGGTTTTTCAACTTTCTTTAAACATATATTTTATCGTTGTGCTCCAAATGGGCGTTTTGGGATATCTCTATGCCTCAATTATAGACGCCGTTTTATATACTCTGTTTATGCATACCAATGCACTTTTAAGGGTCGGTTTTTCATTTGAAAAAAATATCGCACGAAACGTTTTGGCATTTAGCCTGCCGCTTCTTCCCGGCTATGTGGCTATGTTTATTCGCAGCAATCTGGATCGCATTATTTTGAGAACCTATTTGGGTTTAACCACCGTCGGCATTTTCGAAATGTTATTTAAATTTGCTACGCTGTTAAGCTTTTTTGTGGTTCAGCCATTTTCTAAAATCTGGCAAGTTAAAAGGTTTGAAGTTTGCGACTTGGAAGATGGGCCTTCTATTTTATCACGCGTTTTTACCTATCATCTTGCGATTATGTTCTTTATAGGCTTGCTTTTTTCTCTGGAAATTCCCGTTATATTAAAGCTCTTGACACCAAAAGAGTTTTGGTTAAGTGGATTTATCATTTATTTCGCCGTTATATCAAGGGTGTTCAATGGAGCATATTACCATTTTTTTTTCGGATTGCTATATGCAAAAAAAACCTGGAAGATATCTGTCATTCAGTGGGTAACAGCGATAGGAAGTCTGATAATTACCTATCCGATGATTTTGTTGTTTAATTTATACGGCGCGGTTGTCGCTTCTATGTTATGCGGGATATTGCAATGCGTGTTGGGCTATTTTATGGCCAGATCATACTACGTAATTCCTTTTGCGTGGGGCGCCCTATGCCGAATGGCGATTATGATGACCGGCCTTTACTGGGTTGCAAAAGATTTTTCTATAACAAAATTACCGGCCGCAGGGTGGCTGGATCTCTACGTAGCGCCTATAATCCGGCAAATACTGGTTTTTCTTTCTCTGGATCAAGTCAAAAATGGCAAGTTGCTTAATTATTTAGTGGATGGTCTGCCTCATTTGATCGATGGCATTATTTTAGCGTGTTACAGCTGTTCGTTTATCTTTGGATTGGTTTTTTTAAAGATAATTCCTCCGGATGTCGTCAAAAGTTTATTTTCAATAAAAATACTACGTAAACCAATGAAAATTTTTCCACAAATGGCCAATAAAACTTAATATGAGGTATGCAAGATGCAAAAAGTGTGAGGGCGAGGCCAAAATGTCTCAAATTTGATATGAATAGCCGGTCTATTTGTTGAAAATTTGTGTCATTTTGGACCGTTCTCGCGCTTTTGCAGCCGATTTAATAATTCCCAAACAGGCTCTTAGATTTTTTTTCGTCTTCAAGGCGCGCCAAAGTTTTATTACTTTAAGTATTCGAGCTTTGGTATAGCGCACAAGACGGGAAAAAGAGATACAAGATGGTACATTATTTAACACAAATCGTTCTTATAAATTCTTAAATAGCTATTTTCAAGTTTTTGAGAAAATACAGAGTTGATTGTTAAATAATGATGAAAGTATTTAAACAGATAAAAGGGTAATTTAACAGCAAATGACAGAAAAAATCAACGAGTCTCCGATTGTAAGTTTAATTATTCCCTCTTATAATAGTGCCGGATATATATTAGAGACTATAAAGTCTATACAGTCTCAGGAACTTCAGAATTTTGAAATAATTGTTGTTGATGACTGTTCAAAAGATAAAACTTGCGCGGTCGTGCTATCAATTGATGACCCGAGAATTAGATGTTATCGATTAAAAAAAAATCATGGGGGGCCTTCACTTGCAAGGAGTACGGGTGTGGCGGTTTCAAGAGCTCCATACATTGGATTTTGTGATTCAGATGATTTGCTTATGCCGGATATGCTGGCCGAATCTATTCGATTTCTTAGTGATCAAAACGAACTTGCTATGTGTTTTTGGGATGCGGTAAAATTTACTGACGGCAGTAGAGTCGAACAATCGCCGTTTTTATCAAAATATAGCAATTTTAAAAATATAGCCAAAAGACATATAAAGAGAAAATGGTATGTGGTAAACCAGCCAGAGGCATTTCACGCGCTTTTTTTCGAAAATTTTATTCTTTCTCCCGGATGTGTCGTGGTTAAACGTTCAATATTTGATAAATTAGGTCTTTTTGAGGATGAATTAAAAAATGCTGATGATTGGGAGATGTGGCTAAAAATAGCTAAAAGCTACCCAATTGGTTTTATAGATAATATTGGTCTAAAATACCGGATCCGGGAAGGGAGCGTATCTGGCCGTGGAGCTTCCTTATCGCTTAATAGAATAAAAGTTTTAAGAAAGTACATTACAAAAGATCTGCCATTTAATGTTAGAAACCAGATAAAGAGCCTGATTGCGGCAAATTATTCAGGGGCAGGGTATGCTTGTCAAAATATAGGCAATTTTACAGAAGCAAGAATATATTTTTTTCGCGCCTTTTTAAATGAAAAATCATTTAATGCACTAAAAAAATTGATTGTTTCATGCTTTGGATTAAGGCTTTACACTTATTTAAAAAAAAAATGAGGGTTTTATTTTAAGAATGATTTTTGAACTGTTAAGAAATACAACCGCCATATTTAGAATAAAATGCTTACATAGGTGTAAATAATGTGTGGTATATTGGCTATTTATAATAAGAATAAAAGCAAATATCTGCAAGAAAAAAAGAATGTAAAGAGATTGGCCCGGGAAATGCTCTCAACCTTAAAGAACAGAGGGCCGGATGAGCAAAAAATCGAGGAAATAGGGACAGTTATTTTAGGACATACGAGATTAAGCATTATTGATCTGAATACCGGAACCCAACCTATTTATAACGAAGATAAAAATGTTGCAGTTATTTTAAATGGTGAAATATATAATTATAAAACGCTCAGGGTCGAATTGGAGCGAAAAAGTCATGTTTTCAGGACTGAATCGGATACAGAAGTAATCGTTCATCTCTATGAAGAGTATGGAGAGGATTGTGTTACTTACCTAAATGGTATGTTCGCCTTTGTAGTTTATGATGTGCGTGAAGATATTATTTTTGCGGCAAGGGACCGAATGGGGGAAAAACCGCTTATCTATTGTGATCAGTCCGACCGATTTATGATTGCATCAGAGCTGAAAGCTTTGATAAAGGATCCTGATATTAAGAGAAATGTTGATTTGAATGCATTGTCGCTTTATCTGAACTGTATGTATGTGCCGGCTCCATTAACCATTTTTAAGGGTATACTGAAGTTACCACCGGCGCACTTTATAAAATTATCTCAGCGTAATTTAAAAATCGAAAAATATTGGGACCCAAAATCTTCAATCATCTGGGATAGATCAGAAGATGACATTAAAGAAGAATTTATAGAGTTATTTAAAGATTCAGTTAAAATTAGATCTTTTTCAGATGTGCCTTTAGGTGTATTTTTGTCAGGAGGAATCGATTCTAGCGCAGTGACTGCTTTTATGGCTCAGAATTCTATTGGAAAAATAAAAACTTTTTCAGTAGGTTTTCATGATGAAATTGACGAAAGACCATTTGCAAAAATAATTGCTGATCGATATAATACCGAACATACGGAAATATTAATAGAAAATAGAGTTGAACATATATTGGAAGATGTTTTCAGCTATTTTGATGAGCCTTTTGGCGATTCATCGGCAGTTCCGACATATCTGGTAAGCAGGGAAGCCAGAAAATATGTCAAAGTCATTCTTACTGGAGATGGCGGCGATGAATTATTCGCCGGATATGATAGCTATATTGACCAGAAATATCTTACAGGGCAAAGGGTGCTGACAAAAGCTTCAAAAGAATTAAATAAGTTATTTATCAAGCATCTTAAAATAGACATTTTTAATAAATTATACAGGAAAAAGGATATAAAGGGCGCTTTCGAGCATTGGCTCTGGGTAAAAACAATTTTTACTGAAAAAGAAATAAAAAATTTAATTAATAAGCATTGTTTTGATATTAAATCTTTTTTGCAAAACAAAAGATGGTTAAAAAATCAAGCAGGCGACACACTTACGCAAGCATTTGTTCATGATATGAACTTTTATTTGCCTGATGACTTATTGAAAAAAGTCGATATGGCATCAATGAAAACGAGCCTTGAGTGTAGAGCACCATTTTTAGATCACAGATTAGTACAATTATCTCTTACAATTCCACCAAATTTAAAATTAAAAAATGATAGATTAAAATATATCCTTAAAAAGGCGTTATGCGATCATTTGCCTAGTCAAATTATCGAAAGGCCAAAGACAGGATTCGGGGCGCCAATTAACTCATGGCTTAAAGGCGAGTTAAAGGAAATGGTATTCGATTTGCTTGGAGGAAAAAGTTGTATTAAAGAAATCATACCGAAAAGAGAGATACAAAAATGCATGGTAGCTTTTTATGGCGAAAAGCCTGAAAAATATACCTATAGAACAGCTTATAAAGTATGGTTAATGTTGGTTTTAGAAGTATGGATGAGAAATTATATTTAGGAGATTAGTATGGCTGCACCAAATGTCAGTATAATCATAACATGCTATAATTATGGTAAATATTTATCCGGAGCTATCGATTCGGTTCTCTGGCAAACATATAATGATTACGAGATTATAGTTATTGACGATGGTTCAACAGATAATACTGCCGAAGTCATTAAAAAGTATAGTCATCTGAAACGCTTCAATTACATTCGACAGGTAAATGGCGGACAGTCGAAAGCAAAAAATATTGGTATTAAAAATGCCGCCGGCAAATATATCGCCTTTTTAGATGCGGATGATATGTGGGAAAAAGATAAACTGAAGAAACAAATTCCCTTTTTTTTATCAGACTCTGTCGGCGTAGTTTATAGTCGGGCCAGATATATAGACGGTGATGGACGCGATCTTGACTATAGCTTGTCTTGTAAATACCTGCAACCAAGCCGGGGTAAAGTAACTGAAAAGTTGATCATGGATAATTTTATTCCATTTTCTTCATCGGTTGTACGCCGTGAATGCTTTGAACGGCTGGGCTTTTTTGATGAATCGCTTAAAATGGGAATCGATTGGGATTTATGGTTGAGAATTTCTACTTTATATGAATTTGAATTTATTGTTCAACCACTGATATTGTGCCGGATGGGACATAAGGGCCAGATGTCAAAGAATAAAAGAGAACGGCAACGATGTTCGGATAGAATAATGATATCGTTTGCCAGCCGGTATAAAAAATATATAAAAAAGAACATTTTAAGGCATGCATGGGCATATACATATTCAAACAGAGGAGCGTATTATTTGAACTATAGCTCTCAAGAGGCTCTGAGCTATTTTTGGCGTTCTATTATAAAATGGCCGTTTAGTTTGAGGCCTTTTATTGGGATATTGAAAGTAATACGAAAAAAAACAATTGAAGCGTTCAATTGATTGAGCTTTCGAATATAACAATTGTTTGTTGAATTGTAATTATTTCTTGTTGAGAAAAATATATTCATATTCTCTTACTCTTTGTTTTTAATTATTTACAAGAGAGTAATGATTTTTAACGGAACCCTTAAATAAGAAAACGTCTTATGAAGGTATTTATTGAGTTTATATTCATTTTCAGCCTTTTATTCATTTTTTATGTTTATTTCGGTTATCCGTTTTTATTGTTTGTTATAGGTATTTTTAAACGGCAAAATCGGTATGAAGAAGATTATTTACCGAATGTAACAATTATCATTGCGGCCTATAATGAAGAAGCAAATATAGAGGGAAATATTAATAATAAACTCAATCTGGATTACCCATGCGATAAACTTGAAATTATTGTTGTCTCTGATGGTTCATCAGATAAAACCGATCAAATAGTTACCGGTTATGAACAACAAGGTGTAAAATTGATACGCCAGGAACCCAGAGCTGGAAAAACCAGTGCTTTGAATTTGGCTGTACCTGAGGCAAAAGGGGAAATAATTGTTTTTTCAGATGCTAATTCGATTTATGCAAGCGATGCTTTAAAGTTTCTCGTGCGCAATTTTCATAGAAAAAATATCGGGTACATTACAGGTAAAATGATATACACTACCAGCACCGGTAAAAGCGGCAGCGCTGAAGGATGCAGCGCTTATATGAGATACGAGAATGCTCTGCGTGAACTTGAAAGCCGAATCGGATCAGTGGTGGGTGTCGATGGTGGAATCGACGCGGTCCGCAAATCACTATATGAGCCAATGAGCGCCGATCAACTGCCTGACTTTATTTTACCTCTCAAGGTTGTTAAACAAGGGTTCCGTGTAATATATGAACCCGGCGCGATATTAATGGAACAAGCTCTTGGGAAAAGGCGCGATGAATACAAAATGCGTGTCCGCGTTACCCTTAGAGCTCTTTGGGCTCTTTTTGATATGAGAGAATTGTTGTCAGTCAAAACCTATGGGATTTTTGCCGTTCAGCTCTGGTCGCACAAAGTATTGCGATATGCGTGTTTTATCTTTTTAATAGCGGCTTATATTTCCAATTTGTATTTATGGCCCTATTTTGCCACTTATAAGATTTTATTTATATTTCAAAATCTGCTTTATGCCGGGGCTTTGTGCGCGCCGTTATTGGAAAAGAGAGGTGTTGAGCCAGGGCCGTTAAAATACCTCAATTACTTCGTGCTCATTAACTCAGCGGCTGCTCACGCGTTTGGCAAGTTTGCTCTTGGAAAAAAACAAGTTATTTGGAATCCTCGCAGGGGATAATCGTTTTATATGAGGTTTATAAGTTCCAAATCGCCTAAGGCGATTTCTGTTAAAGAATATACCATCTTGTATGTCTTTTTTCCCGTCTTCTGCGTTATGCCAAAGCCCGAATACGTTAAGTATGCAAACTTTGGCACGCCTTGAATACGAAAAAAAATTCTGCTCAATCTGGTAT
>JAAERL010001060.1 GCA_024230435.1 Desulfobacteraceae bacterium | reverse complement strand
AAGTGTGCGCAAAGCGTTGCCATTGATCTGCCACAAAAAGCTTTAATCTGGAAAAATAGTGAAGGACAAACATGGATATCGTATAACAAACCAAAATATTAACAAAAAAGGCATAATGTTTCCGGTTGTGAGGAACTGATTTTAAAAATAGAGAAGATACTTGCCGATATAGCGAAGGCTGCAGCGGCAAAATAGATAGTATAACAATCGCTTGCAGTATTAGATAGGAAGGGTTTGGTTTTAACTTCGGCCATCGAAATTAAGTAAGGCCTTTGTCGGATTGGTGGACCGTAATCCGACCTTCTATGAGGATATAAGTCAAGCCCCATTTTTCCTTTACCCGCTTTTTTTAGCATTTTTTTAAACTCACCTTCCATTGGGCGCAGTTATCCTTTCGGTTATCAACCTATTTTCACACCAGCAATGACAAGAACCCTTACTGAATTATCACAAATTTATGTTACAGCCTCCGAAGGTTCACTTAAATACTGCTTCCAGACACCTTAGCTTTAGAGATCGGCAGGTTTTTTTCGGTTTCCGAGAATTACTCAGAAACAACCTTCTATCCGTGCCGATCCTAAAATCGGACACCACATACTGCATGCGCCATAAGGCCTGAGGAAAATTTTTTAATATTAGGAAGTTAGAGAGTATAACTCATGCCCCGGATACGCCGTTTAACCAACAATGAACAAGCAACCGTATACCATGTGATGTCTCGCACAACCTTGGAAGGCTTTCCGATAGGAGATAGCGAAAAAAATTTCTTGCTGAATCTGATAAAAGGATCTGGTTCTTTTTTCAATTTCCGGTGAGTATCGCTGGGCCCAACGGAAAATTGTTGTGTGGTCCCCTTCCAAATTCCGTTCATGCATCATTTTTTTAAAGTCCCGGCAACTGAGGCAATACCGTAAATACCTGCGGACATTTAACAACATGATCTCTTTTTCAAAATAACGCCCTTTTAACGAATTTTTAGACTCATGACACACTACCTGAAATGATTTTTCAAAGCAGCCTATCGGCGGTTCGATGATTTTTGCTACAGAACCGAAAATATCGCGAGAATTGATGTGACCGTTTAGCTTTGATATCATTCACAGAATTAAAAATAATATTTTTTTCAATTCGGACATTATATTTTATTTGCTTTTTTAAAAAATATGTTTAAAGATGTATGATACATCTTAGGAAAAAGTAGGCTTGAATATAAGTACTATATAGTGGTAATTTTTTTCTATTTTTATAGGAAATATTTTACCATCCGCTGCATATGTTTTATGTTGCTGAAAATGATTTTCATGTCCAAATGTACACCTTTTCACGTAACATCAGTTCTTATCACTTCTATGTCTTTATGATCGTTCGATGAGAGATAATCTTCATTATATAGAACTTGCCTTTAATAAACTTAGATGAAATGTTTTATCTATTTAAGTTT
>JAAERL010001059.1 GCA_024230435.1 Desulfobacteraceae bacterium | reverse complement strand
GCCATGGTTCCGACGCCTTCTTGATCGTAGTAGTCTTCAGGGCTCCGTGCCCCTGCTTCCGTCTCGCCGCCATGACGATTCCTGTAGGCTCTGTTGCCGAGGTAATACGACGACTTAATTTAAAAACTGTTAAAGGTAATACTAATATAGATAGCCAACTGGAAGGTTTCATCAGAACTGCGTAGATTGGCCCACATGTTGTAACTTAGCTAACTAACGTAGCAATCCCATTTAGACGCTATAATGGGAGAGTTTTTAAGTTAAGTGAGATCGTATTTGTTCGATCTCGACCAAAAATCATAATCTGTATTCCACGTTTTCTTGCCGATTTGTCTTCCAAAAGATATTTCCCCACGTGATCTGCCCACTGGGGAATCATTAAATACTCGGATATTTATTCCCTCGTAAATATCCCTGCGCTGGCGTATCGATATCTTCAAATGCTTTCGCTCGCCATTTGGCCCCGCGCCACATCAGACCAAGGTACCAATTTGCCCCCATGGGCTTGTTCCCGGTTTCCCCCATGGGTTCCCTTGTTTATGATATTGCCCAACACACTCCTGCAGTGAACCCTGGATCGTTTGATTCCAGCAGTTCCCAGGCATTCGTCCTTTGGCAAAAGGTTAGGG
>JAAERL010001058.1 GCA_024230435.1 Desulfobacteraceae bacterium | reverse complement strand
CACTTTCCGGCGGTATTTTACGCACCATACGAAGTGATAATTCACATTATAAACCGCAGTTCGAGCATATAAATATTCAGACATACATATAGTATGCCGAAAAGAATAATATATGTCAATAAAAAAAATATTTATAATATTACATATAGTGCAAATAGCATAAGGCATTCAGCGATTCATCCCGGGAATAAATTACCGGGAATTCTCACTGGATAATCTTAAATCAAGGTAGGCGAAGGTCGTTGCCGCATGACAAAGCGTCTCTAACTCGTGACGCCTGTGAGCGCCTTCCGGTGGATCAAAATAGACCGGGTAAAGCAGATTTATATCCGAAGGTATCATTTTTTGACGTATCAGGCGGCGGGTCAGGGGCGCACCGGGATACAAGCGCACCGTGTTAAAAATAACCGCGCCTAAATTACCCGCGGGCGCATGCAGTTCCAAAATCGCTTCCAAAGTCTGTTGCGCCTGCAACGCATCGTCTTCGGTTTCACCAGGAAGGTTGACCAGAAAATGACAGACCGTTAAAAGGCCGCTTTGGGCCAGCAATCGCGCTGCGCGAAACAAATCATCGCGTATCAAACGCTTGTTGAGCACCTTGAGTCCCTTGCCGCTTAAAGCATCGCCGCTAAGATAGACTGCTGACAGTCCGGTTTTGCGGGCAAGGTCCAGTTGCCGAGCGCTGAGTGTATCCTCCCTGAAAAAGCCGGACCATTGCACCTTTAATTTACGCCGTTTAAGCTCAAGGCAAACAGCCTCAAAATGATCGGCCGGACGATTGACCACACCGTCAGTAAAATGAAACAGTTCAGCACCGGTCTCATGATGGAAAAATTCAATTTCATCGATGATGCTTACAGGAGGCCGAAGCCGCGTACGCGCACCGCCGATCTGCGGATAGACGCAATAACCGCACTGCAGATCGCACCCCCGCTTACCCTCGATACCTATTGCGGCTACATAACGGTTGTGCTCCAGATAGGTGCGAGGATTAAAGCTTTTAATATCGGGCACTGGCAATTTATCCAGTGCCGGTTTGTATTCAGGCGCATTAAAACGAAGTTGGCCGTTATCGCGCCAAACCAGCCCAGGTGTAGATAAAGACGGTCCATTGGCATCGATTAGTCCGGCAAAAACTTCTTCTGCTTCACCCACCAGTCCGAAATCGACCTGTGGACAGACCTGCATCAACTCACGGGCAAAAAGCGAAAAGGCAGGCCCGCCTGCGATGATACGGCACTTTGGGCAGATGAGCCGCACCAGGCGGACAGCCGTGACAAACGATGTAAGATAGGAGCCCTGGTGACCGGCCAGCGGATCAAGATTACGAAACGACAGGGCCGTCACCTGGGGCTGCATTTGCTCAAGCCGCTGTTTTAACGCCAGCCAGGGATCGGGCGATAAGTTCATATCCAGGGTGGTTTTATCCGTCTGCAAAGGTACAATCCCTGACAGGCGCGCCAGCCCCAGGGGATAGACTTTTTCTCCTGCTCCAAGATGGGAAGTGGGCAGTTGTACAAGTAAAATCCGCATATACATTACTACTCTATCAATAACATTGCGATATATTTAACATAATCCATTTTATCCACAACAGGATCAAGATCTATCCCGGCCCGCCGGGCGGTTTGATAAACATCTATCCCGCAGGCCTCCATGGACGGCCGTGCTTGCTGCGGGAACCGGCACGATCCATCATCAGGACATTTATCGCAAAGCGGACAAGGGCCGGCGGTAAAAACCAGAGCCTTATGAAACCCGGCTAAAAATGCTTTTTTTTCCAAGGCCAGCAATTGCTGATTAAATTGCCGCACCGGCGGAGCGCCTTCCAAAATCAAAGCACAACGATAATCCGCAACCAGTTTGGCCGTCATAGTTTCATTTGGACTATTGGGCGGACAATGCAATTTTTGTCCGTATAAAGGACAACCGCAACGGCATTTAACCCGAACCCAGGGCGATACCTTGATTTGACCGGCCTCTAGAAGTTTTGCCCGGCGAAAACCGGTCCGATGCGCTTGATGGGCCAAACAGCTTAATCGCTGATCGCCTTTGCTTTGCGCCAGATGATCACCGGCCAGAATAATAGAAGAATCCGAGGGCAAATCCATGACACGGCATCGTATTCCGGCGTCCTTATCCAACCAGCTCACAATTTTTTCAGCACTATGACATTGACCGTTGAAGGTATTGAGCATCATATTTAAATCGTGCAGACCGCCCCGGGCAATCGAAGCGCCTCGCCGGTCCGGGAAATAATCGTGGATCAACAAAATTCCATCGGCTTGCAGTAAACCAATTGCCTTTGAAAGCAATTCGCAAGCTTCATAAGCGCCATATGCGTGTAAAAAATTGCTCATTATGATCAGACCGAATTTTTGATTGCTATTAAAAGGCAAAGCCCCCCGAAAATCTCCTGCCACTGCATGTACACGCTGCCATGCCTGGTTATCGGAATAAATCCGGCGGGCGGCATGTAATACTTCAGGCAAATCAAGCAATACCGCTGCGCCGCTGTCAAACGCGCCTATTAATTCACGGCCCAGGGCTCCGGCTCCGCCACCTATATCCAGTATGGGCGGCGACCAGGACTGTTCTTCGAGCAAAATTTTTATTTCCGGAGCTTTAAGCCTTGCGAGCCGATCCACGGCCTGCACGTAATGATAGTTACGGCGTTCATAATCGTCCTTGGCTGTCAGCGGTTTAGAAGCTGCTTTGGAATCAGGTTTGGATTCAAGAGACACCTTTTGAGTCAACTGCTGCCAATTGGGTTGCATGTAACGCCGATAGAGCAAAAAATCACCCATGTAGTCAGGTTCCCGGCTCAGCAGATAAGAGCGGGCCAATTGACTATTGTACCAGCGTCCGTTCTTTTTTTGAATCAACTCCATGTTCTGCAATACCGGCAAAAGCCGTCCAAGCTCTGCCGGACGGCAAGCGGCGGCTTGGGCCAATTCGGCATCCGAGGGACCATGGGATTCTATATGATCAAAAAGCTGCAATTCAATGGCCGTAAACAACACTTGCGAATACCAATAGGCGGTAGCCAGATCTTCCAGGTACTGAAAATGCCGTTTTGCAGGGTCCGCGTTTTGAAATGTTAGCAACGGCCCGTCCATCAGAGCGCCCCAAGCCTGCAGACCTTGGCAAAAGCGCCCCAAAATGAAAAACGGATTAAAAGTTCCGGAAATTGAAAATCAACCCCTTTTGCATGCCGTGATCTATGTTGTCTTTGATTTTTCCAAACCCCTAAAACATCTACACGCATAAAAAAACTCTCCCTATCAGACAAACCGCCGGTTGTTCGCTCAAAATTATGTCCCGAACATAGACTTTTTCGCACAATGCAAATCGCAAGTTAACATAATCCAATCAACTGTTAAACTTCTAAAATATCAATCATCGGGGCAACCGTATTTAGAAATCATGAGGTCAATACCTTGAGAAGGTAATCATTATCCAATCCGGCTCTGAGCCGTTTAGGCTTGATGCTTTTTTCAATGACTTTTCCTTTTTATAAAATTCAACGCTATATGTCTGAGCAACTTGAAATTTTCAGAGGCATTATCATTTCCGCCCCTGCTTTGACTTTTATGAAAGGACACGTCTGAAACTCAGCGATGGCTATTTTCTATGTTCCGGTGATTTCACATTGCAGTTGCATAGCGTTCAGATTTACTTTCGATACTGCCGGGGTAATAGCTCACCTGTGTTTGAGTTATGTCTGGAAACTGTCTTACCAGTTGGGCCATGCATGGTGTTTCCAGCTTTTTGCGATTTTTTTGCCTTCAAACCGTTCGATGTCAGAAGTTCTCCAGCTCTTACGGATCTCGATTCGGCCATGACCGGCATCCACGGTTCCATGATAGTCGAAAAATACGTCCTTGAAGTTGTATTCTATTTGGTATTGAAAAAATGTGATTTGACATCTTTATATAAATTGCTTTGGTTAAATTTCAAAAAAAAGCACATAACCAGCATTTTTCCATACATGGGTTTTTTGATTTTTTTTCTGATACTCTATTGCATCAATCGTAACAATACCTGCCCTGAATTTCCAGAGCTATAAGAAGATTTGGGTTTTCGGCAATTTCATTTAATTTTTCGTCTGTTTTAATTTGGCCGACCACAAGCTTATTAGCACAAATCCATGCCCTGACCATGTTTATAGCCAACTTACCATTACTATTATCATGTGACCGGCGAAGTGTTTTTCCATCACTATCAATTATTTCCTCCGGCCAGTATGGTAATTTGTTGTATCCGATCCATAAAGTATCTTTTTGATCTGCTTTTGAATTCATCAGGATTGATTCCGGCAAATACACGTTCAAAGGTATCTTCATACGGGATGCTATGTGGAAGAGCCAAAAATTTTTAAACCATTTATACTTTGCACGACCGGACTCAATGATATGTTCGAAACTGTATAGATTGCAAATAACAGAACATATTGCGGACAGTGATTATACCATTAGCTGATGACGTCTATTGTTGTGTCTTGGATTTTTCATATTCGGGGAATACTCGATTATACTATGAAATTTACTTATCATCACATCGCCCACCCTACAAATAGTTATAACATTTTCTATGGTTAGCACATCACAATAAGAAACGTTATGTTTTATACAAATATTTCAATATTTTTTAGGTTTATACGTTTGGATCAGCTTACCACTGATCAACCATTACCTTAAAAATCCAAATGCGGTTACCCTGTATGAAAAAAAGATAACCGCTTGACAT
The DNA here is from genome assembly GCA_024230435.1 of Desulfobacteraceae bacterium. Classification (GTDB taxonomy): domain Bacteria; phylum Desulfobacterota; class Desulfobacteria; order Desulfobacterales; family Desulfosarcinaceae; genus UBA2230. Next base: position 29,424 of record JAAERL010001058.1, on the reverse strand, counting down.
TTGAAAGCCTGTGAATTATTTACTACTGAATTAATTAATTAGTTAATTTTTTTACAATTATACAGGTGACTTTATAATAATGCAGTTTGATTGCAAGTTATTTGTTCATATTTTTTTAATACTGCATTAAATAAAGCATTACAACAATAGATTAGATTTGAAAACTGCCGCTGATTTGATCTGAATTTCCTGTCTGAATTTCATTCTGGTTTAGGTCTCCTTATTTTAGATGAATTTATTGTTTGTCTAAATTTTTGTTGATATATTTTGCCACTTTAAAGGATCAAAATTCAAAAAGTTGAAAAAGGGACTATGAAAGTGAATTACAAAATGAACGATACTTTATTAAAAAATGAAAAAGAAGACATATATTTTGAATCGATTGAAGCCAGTATTTCAAATATTTTATTGGAGCTTGGTGAGAATCCGAACCGTGAAGGCCTGATAAAAACACCTGAAAGAGTTGCTAAATCATTAAAATTCCTGACAGGGGGGTATTCTGAAGATATTAATAAAATAGTAAACGGAGCAATATTCAATGAAAAAAATACAGAGATCGTAGTCGTAAAAGATATAGACATATTCAGCACATGCGAACATCATCTGCTGCCGATAATCGGCAAAGCGCATGTTGGATACATCCCTGACGGCAAGGTTATTGGTTTATCTAAAATACCAAGAATCTGTGATGTTTTTGCAAGAAGATTACAAGTCCAGGAAAGGCTTACTGAACAAATAGCTGAAACATTGCAAGCAATATTAAACCCCAAAGGGGTCGTTGTAATGATAGATTCAGCTCATATGTGCATGGTCATGCGGGGAGTTCAAAAACAAGGAAGCAGTACTGTAACACAGGCAATGAAAGGTATATTTAAGGAAGATAAAAAACACCTTGATGAATTCTATCAATATATTAAGGCATAAACGGCTCCCTGGCTCTCAGACCCAATATCGAAACGGATCAAGGAGTCAACAACCCTTCGGCTAAATACCGAGGGGCTTGAGAGGTAACTCTTAAGCCCGGTTGATTAGCCTAAGCTCTTTGAGAGCTTCGTTACACTGGAAAATATAGCCACCCTGGAATACTCCACACGTTCCAGGCACTTTGGCCGGTGATTAAACATACCTGAGGGCAAGGGGTAGTGTTGCCGGTAAAAACCCTTTGTAACATTGGCGAAGTGGATCACTCTCTTGTAAAGAGAGACGGAACTTGAGAGTATCCGCCAAAATTCAAAAAGGAAATCGAATTGGTTGCATGTGTCACAAATATGAGCGGCAGACCGTTGATGCCTGCAAATTGCCGAAAATCCCGATTATTGTTGAAACAAGGCAAAGCGGTGATTGTCTGCCACAGTGCGTTTACCATTCAACTCAAATACCCTGCTGAGCAAACAAAGCAGGAATTAATCCTGGGAATCGATGCCGGATATTCAAATATCGGTTATTCGATTTGGAGTGATGGATATTTTTGTTGTTCGATTGAAAAAGCGTCAATTGATACTGTAAGCAAATATATTCAATCACAGGGATAATAGCACAGAGGCGATTCATCCCCAAGGCTAAAGACCTTGGGGTTTTCTCGCCTCATCGTTTTATAGAAAAAAATTACTCAAAAATAAATTTGATAAAATAATTGGAATATCCAGAGTAGGGCTTATTATCGGTGTGCATTTGTCTCATTTGATGAATGTGCGCGATTTCGGATCTATTGGTGTAATCCGAACGGCAAGTGACAGCAGCCATTCGGTAAAATTCCTCTAAGGTGATTGGCGGAAAAAAATATAGCATCTTAACAGGTACCATATTGGGCTTAGATTTTTTTTCGTCTTCAAAACATGCCAAAGTTTGCATACTTTACGTATTCGCACCTTTAGCATAACATACAAGATGGGGAAAAAGACATGCAAGATGGTATATTCTTTAACTGCAAATCGCCTAAGCTAACCTATACAGCCAACCTTGAAAATATCAAAGGTAAAAACGTGCTGCTCGTTGATGATATTATTGGTGAAGGATCGACTTGGATTTTGGAAAAAATAAAATTTCCGAGTTTGGCGCCAACGTTACAAGCGCTTTGATAGTTGCGAATCTTGCAAATTATAACGGCATGAATATCGATAACGAGGCTGAAATTATCGGAAAAAAGTTAAGGACTGGGTAGTGTTTCCATGGTGCGAATTCAGTAACAACTAGAATCGGTTTCAAAACCGCTTACTAAGCTAAAAAAGGAAAAATATATTATGTCATGCCAGATGATTGAATCAAACCAAATTAAAATCTTTACTAACGATGTAACCAACATTGACTGCGCCCTTCTTTTACCCGAAATCGGGCCAAGGGGCCAAAGTTGGAAAGTTGATATTGAATGGGCAGGAAAAGTCAATGATGATAATAATGTAATCTTAGATTTTAGTTACGCCAAAAAATTAGCAAAAAAAATTTTAGAGCAATATGATCATAAAATTATTACAAGAAAATCCTCTGTGATTAAAATCTCAGATATAAAATTTCTCGTAGCTGAAAATATAACTACAAGTTCCGGCCCATCGTTGTTTGCAATGAATACATTTGAAGATACCATTGTTGTGCTTGAAGATTCAATGGTAACTGAAAAAGAGATAAAGAAAAACCTTGAAATCTTATTGGCGGACTCTATTCTTGAACTATGCCCGGAAAACATCGTATCACTTAAAGTGAAATTAAATGATTATTCAAATAAAAATACATATTGGTCTTATAATCATATATTAAAAAATCATCAGGGTAACTGTCAAAAATTTCATGGCCACAGCGGAATGCTTAGCATATTTACTAAGGGAAAATTAGATTATGATCTGACATCCAAAGTCCTTAAAATTATCAACAACTCATTTTTTGTTTCAGAATCTTATAAAACCGCACCTGAGAACAGCAATTTATACAAAGATCTTTCAGACTATTTTCCACAGTTGAAAAACATTCACGATACAGTTCTGATAGAGTATAGAGGTACAAAAGGCCCGGTTGCGATTATAGCACCCAATAGCATATTAAACTGGCTGCCTGTTGAAAGCACTATTGAAAACATCGCCTATCATATTAAAAAGACATTAAATCTTTCAGATTGTACAAAAATACAAATATCTGAAGGCATAAATAAAGGGGTCATTATGTAGGGGGTTCCCTGAACTATAGATAATATGTTGTAATTTCAATTAAAATATGGAATATAGATGGGCTTGAAATGTTTAAAACCCTGAAAAATCAACAAAATTTGCACTTTTTACCTGGAAACTCATGCATAAACACAATTTAAAGCAGATGGAATTCGAAAATATTAATCTTTTTTTTGATGGGCGGTTGCGCAGCGATAATCGCTGGGTGAAGCTGGCTAAGTTTATCCCCTGGAAAGAATGTGAAATAGCTTATGCCAAGAACTTTTCAAGTTCCGGACCAGGTCCGCCCGTCATGTCAGTGCGAATTGCTTGCGCATAACGATCCGAATGATTTGATTGATCAGGCCGAAGCATATAGGGCCCGGTTTGGCTATTATCCAGCATCAGTTCATGCCGGCGCCATCAATCGAACTCGAAAGGAAATTAAGTTTTGCAAAAAACATGGTATCCGTTTATCAGGACCTGCGTTGGGGCGGCCACTCAGTTAGATCGAAAAGCAAAAAGCGGTACAGAAACAGGCCCGTCAGGATGAACTTGACCGTATCCCGATTGAAGGAAAATTTGGACAGGGCAAACGGCGGTTTAGATTGGCAAAGATCATGAGCAAGCTGGACAGCACATCCGAAACAGTTATTGCAGTAATATTTCTGGTGATGAACTTGAAGAAATAGTTGAAAAGCCTTTTTTTTCATCTATTTTTACTTTTCCATGGGTCCAATTTTAAGGATACAAGGTGTATGCAGAACTGCCAGGCTCCAACTAGAGCGTAAATTTGGCTATTTGCGGAATCAAATAGAGTCTCTATCACTGTTATATTTGCAAAAACAGATTGTTCAGAAAGCCCCAAATAAGGGACAGTTAAGCGGATAGCGCACCAGAAGGGCAAATCAATGTCATGGCATGCTCACAGCCTATGAGTCATAGGCTGTGAGCTCTACGACAGATTATCAGGACCGCATAAGACTAACTTTTAAGTATTTTTAAAAACAATAAGCACTATTGAAAAGGAATTATGTTTCATGACACTTGGTTCAACAAAATATCCACCATCTCGATCTTTATACGAATACAACGATTACCAGAACGGAGGAAACAATAACGATAATAGCGCAAGTCAAGCAAAAAGGTTACAGTCCTTAAACCAGAAGAATCTTCCTAAAGCGGATGTTAGTAATATTAATCAAAATCCTGATAAAGCGAAAACTTCAGTTTCATTGTTTAAAAAATTAAAACAGGGTTTTAAAAAGAATTTCTATACACAGAATGATAAAAATAAGAATCTTTTTGAAGCTGCAAAAATGGGTAATGCTATATTGGTACAGAAATGGATAGATGCTGGTGCTGACGTGAATATGCCTGATAAAAATGACAGAACACTGCTATTTTGGGCAGCAAGAAAAGGCCACGCCGATGTTGTAGAATTACTGCTAATGCGCCCCGAAATTGATGTGAATAAGGGCAATCCGCTATATTGGGCAGCATGTATTGGCCACGCCGATGTTGCAGAATTACTGATAAAGGACCCTCGGACAGATGTGAATAAGGAAAACCCGCTATACCTGGCAACAGTTAATGAACACGTTGAGATTGTAAAATTTCTGCTAAAGCGCTCTGATGTTAATGTGAATAAGGGCAATCCGCTACTTTGGGCAGCAGTTAATGGCTACGTTGAAATTGTAAAATCACTGCTAACGCGCCATGATATTAAAGTGAATAAGGGAGACTCTCTATCCGGGGCAGCATGGAATGGCCACGCCGATGTTGTAGAATTACTGCTATCGCACCCTGATATTGATGTGAATGGGGGAGACTCGCTATCTGGGGCAGCATGGAATGGCCACGTTAAGATTGTAAAATTACTGCTATCGCATCCTAATTCGTGTAAAAAAATTAATATAAATAAGCTTAATAGAAATGGCTTTACACCGATATCTGAGGCAGCATGGAATGGTCACACCGATATTGTAAAATTACTGCTATCGCGCCCTGAGATCAATCTGAATAAGGCTTTGGGACTTTTAAACCCATTTTTAAACACCAATGATGTGAATTTCATTCAAGCAATTGTATTAAAAGGATGTTCCAAAGAGGTTTACGATTATTTGAAGGATAAAGCTATTAAGGCGGCGTCAAGCAAACCGCAATTATTAGAAATATTTAATGGTGACAAATTTAGCGGCCTTGTGTCCGGCTATGCAAATATGGAGGCTCTTGATGGTTATAACCAAATGAGCGCCTCAGCCAGCATACCTGCAGACCTTCTTAATATCATTAAATTTTTTCTAAATCCATATTTGCACAGAGATAGTGCTCCTAACGTAAGGATGACGTAAGTAACTGAATGCATAGTCTTATTTACTATTTTTATACAATTGGAACTCAATAAAATAAATCGCCTTACAAAGCGTTCGAGGTCTCTGCATATATAGGGTTCATAGATTCTCACCCGGTTAAAACGGAAAACATGATCGATCAGAAAAAACAAAATAATTATAAGTTATTAATATTTTTTATCCTTACATTTGGAGCAACACCTTTAGGCGATTTGTGTTAAAGAATATACCATCTTGTATGTCTTTTCCGCCAATCGCCTAACACAATTAAATCAAATGTTAAACTTCGAAGATATCAGCCATATTATTGTATGTGACTTCCTCATGTCCCCAATTTGCAATTCTAAATTTCAAAAATGTATCTCGGCAAATAAAATAATCCTTCATTTTTTGACTTTACGGCTTCACCCTCCTACCGGCAGATTGAATTTTTTTGGAACCTGAATTTTTAAAAATAGATAATTCTTTTTTTTCAATGCAATAAATGCATAAGCGCCGGCTGTTGATGTTTCAGGCCCAAGTGTGCACATTTGTTGCATGCATTTTTTTCAGGTTACCTTTAGTTAGTTTTATTGATATATTGATAGGCTTTTTTATTTCAGTCAGGTTGTTTCAATATACACAGTATCAAATAAAATCTCTAAACCAGGTAAATTTTACCTCTATTCGAATTATCGTTTTTAACTGGAGGTGAGTTCCCGCTGCAACAGCGTTCAAAAGGAGTCCCACAATGCACACGTTCCTGCGATTGAAGTTTGTCTGTCTGTTTTTTCTCTCAGTAGCAACCTTTTCTTTGCTGACTGCACCCTTTGCCGTAGCTATACAAGACGAAACCAACGATGGGCGTTGGGAAGAACCCTGTGACGACTACCCTGACGCCATTGTTCCCGGATTTTTGGTAAACCTCGGCCCAACAGGCGCGCGCGCCGTGCTAACTGCAAACTCCTTTATAGTCAAGTACATCTTCGATGGTTCGCCAGCTATCGGGCAGTTGCAAATCGGCGATGAAATCGTTGGCGCTAACGCCAGCGCCTTTAGCACCCATACCTTTGGCAAGGGCAAATTCGGCTACGATGGGCCCATTATGGATTTTGGCAATGCCATTGAGCAGGCCGAAGCAGGTGATGGCCTGCTGACCCTGGAAGTTATTCGAGGAAAAAACAAAATGAATGTTGAGATTACCCTTGATCCTATCGGCCGCTTCAGCGAAACTTTTCCCTTTAACTGCCCAAAATCCGATCTTATTCTTAGCGGCATTCGCAATTACCTGGCCAGTGACCCGGAAGCTTCGCAAGGCGGCAATTCCATGCATGAAATGTACGCGGCCCTAACGCTTATGACCAGTAACGACGCCGGACAACAAGCCGCAGCCAAAAATATAGTTACATACATGAACAGCCTGCCAGGCGAGGACACTTGGAACTGGCACCGCGCCTTCAAGTTAATCACCCTTAGTGAATACTACATGCTGACCAAAGACGATTCGGTAATGTCCACCATGCAAGGGCTTGTGCAGGGGCTGCGTGATTCCCAATACAAAGGTGATATCATCGTCTGGACTGATGATGTCAACCATGAGTGGTATGCCGCTCAACAGCTTTACCTGGGCGGGTTCGGTCACCCGCCCTACATACCCGGTGTTGGCAACAACGGTTACGGGCCCATGCAGCCCACCACAATCTTGGCGGTTATCGGTTGGCAACTTGCCCGCCGCTGCGGTGTTGAAGTAGACCAAAGCTGGATCAACGACGCCTTGACTTTTATGGACTACGGCACCACAAACTCTGGCATGGTGGCCTATGGTGGAGAGTTTACATTAAATAACGGCCTTCAGGACCCGGCAGAATTCAAAAAACGCACAAGTGTCGATGACGTAGGCCGCGTTGGCCTCGCCCTTGTGGGTCATAAACTGTGCACAGAAAATCCAGCTCAGGGTGAAAACATTAAAAAATTGAACGAACAGCTTGTATACGCGCACAAAAGTATGGCCGACGGCCACGCCAGCACCATTTTGAACTTGGGCTGGGGATTACTGGGAACCTGCCAGATGGACGATCAGGCAGGCATGCGGACTATTCTCGAGCACTTTAAAGCGTGGTTCAATATGGCGCGCTGTCACGATGGCTCTTTCGTTGTCAATCCCGGACGCAGCAGCGCCGACAACTCCTATTATCGTGGCAATCGCTACGGATATACAGCAATGATGGGCCTGTTCTTCAGTATGTCTGAAGGTAAACTTCTGATTCAAGGTGCGCAAAGCAAATAATCTGCGCGGACGCAAGAGCAACCGGAACCGGGGCCTGCGGCACAGGAAAACACATATTCTGATTCTGATAGACAAGATCCATTAGGCTTTAAGATCTGCTTTATATCCACTGTCAAGGCGATTTGTGTTAAATGATATACCATCTTGCATGTCTTTTTTTCCGTCTTGTGTGTTATGCCAAAGGTGCGAATACGTAAAGTATGCAAACTTTGGCATGCCTTGAAGGCGAAAAAAAATATAAGCCCAATATGGTATCTGTTAAGATGCTAATGTTTTTTTCGCTAATCGCCTAAGGGTCGCGGAAAAACGCGAGACCGCGCAGAATTACAACTCACCCGCTCATGCTTTCAAAGCACCGCGGATAAAGCGCATGATGCCGTTGGCAACCGCTTCGTCATCATCTGCCAGCTCGGGCCCTAAAAAAACTTTCATCCTCTCTTGATAGTATTGGGAAGTATAGGAAAACTGAAGGGTAAGGATCAGGTTATCGAGACAAAGGGCAGTAATCGCCGCATCTATTGAGGCGTCAATGAGTCCGCTTGCCTGAGCCTCTATAAGCATTTTCCGGTACAGCCGGGCGGTAATACTTTCCAGCTTGCCGGAAATCCTTTTCGTCAAAGGCGCCAGACCTTCAGATGTCATATCAAGATAAATTTGATTAAGTTCAGGATACATTTTTGAGTACTTCTGCGCAGCGCGTATCATCAATTCGATTTTTACTAAAATATCACCGCCCGAAGCTTGAATATCATCAAGAACCCTTTCCAGCACACTGTAGGCGCGGTCCACCACGGTTAAAAACAAATCGTCTTTGGATAAAAAATATTTGTACATGGCGCCGATTGAGATTTTGGCATTTTTTGCAATAATATTGATATTTGCAGTGCTAAATCCTTTATAAGCAAACTCTTTGACGGCAGCTTCGAGAATGCGCTCTTTTTTTTCAAACGGAAGCCGTTCGAATACATCCGTAAAATGTCTGGTTTCTTTCATGTTATAAATCCATCCTCAATGAATATGGATTATTTGTGACCTGCGCTTTTGAAAAGCAGTGCCAAACTATATTTCACCCCATCTGAAAAGTCTATAATTTTACTTTCTCATATTACTATCAGCTCAAACCGGCAGACTTTTTTTTTCTTGACAAATTCCGCGCATATAACATAATTAATTAAAAAGTGAGCGTTCACTCACTTTTCCCGTAAATCCCTCACTTGTACGGGAGGCATCATGAGCACCGACTTTATAAAAGCCTGTTTGAATCTTTACGCTGTTTTAAAAAACTTGGAAGAGCTGGTTCACCATGACGCCGAAGCAGCTAAAATGGCCAAGGATTGGCGGATCGTAATTCAATTTTTCGTCAGAAAAGGCCCTTGCGCGTTCATCGGCTTTAAAAACGGCCGATGTTCGGTTTTTCGAGGATATCATAGCAAACCGGACGTCAAGTTGTGGTTCCAGTCCCCGGCTCATTTAAACCGCATGATTCACGGCGACAGCAATCCGTTTCCGCTAAAAGGTTTCAGACAACTCGGTTTTCTTACAAAAAAATTTACAAAATTAACCGACAAGCTGGAAAGATATCTCAAACCGAAAGAAACAGATTTAAAAGACCCCTCGTTTTTAGCGCTCAATACCCGGATGATATTTTACACGGCGGCCTTTGCGGTTCGTGAGCTTGCATTTCACGACCCTGTTGGCAAATTGCTCCACGCCACCATGCTTAACGGGACCATTGCTATGGAAATCGTGCCGGATGGGCCCGCCGTTCAAATCCGGTTTGATAACGGATCTATCGTTATTTCCAAATCAAGGCCGGATTCACCCATGGCATTGATGCAATTTGACGGAATTGAAATCGCCAATAAATTTTTAAACGGTAAACTCGATGCTTCTTCAGCGATTTCAAACGGCCGGGTTCGCATCCGGGGCCATATCCCTATGCTGGAAACTATGGGGACAATTTTAGACCGAATGCCACAATACCTGTAAAGGCGTGACAAAATAAAGATCTGAAGGCCGGCCAAAAAAGTCATTTTAGGCTGCTCCACCAACTCCAGGCTCTGCGGCAAACAGGTAAAAAGGTAAAAAGGCGGTAAGCTGGCGGCTGCTTGTGCTAAAGGCGCCGCTAAAATTGCCGGAATGGACTTGGGCCCCAGCAAAACCGGAGAAATTGAAGGCAGCTTCAATGCAACGAGTATTGCCGATAGTTGCACCCTGCCGATGGCTACAACTATCAACAAGAAAAAGGAGCCGGTGTTTGCTCTCCGGTATAGATGCCGGAGTTTGCCCACCGAATTTTAGATGAAAAACTATACATTTACCAAATCTCAGGAACTGTTCCGGCGGGCGACCAAAGTGATTCCCGGCGGGATTTACGGACATTACAGTCCGGTAGTACTAGTGCCGCCGGAAAAGTATCCATTTTATGTCTCCAATGCCGAAGGCTCCCGGTTCCGGGATGCCGACGGCAATGAATTTATTGACTACATGTGCGCCTACGGCCCAATGGTGACCGGATACAACAATCCCGTGGTGGATGAGGCCGCGCTTAAACAACTAAAAAAGGGCAATTGCACAACAGGCGCACCGCCTGTCATGGTGGAGCTGGCTGAATACCTGGTGGACTTGATTTTTTCGATGGATTGGGCTTTTTTCGCTAAAAACGGCGGTGATGTCACGAACTACGCGGTCATGATCGCCAGAGACGCGACCTGCCGGAAAAAAATCCTGGCGTTTAAGGGCGGTTACCACGGGGTTGAAAGCTGGATGCAGACACCGGGCCGGCATGGTGTTATCGAAGAAGATCTCAAACACATCATCCGGTTGGACTGGAATGACTACCCCGGCCTGGAAAAAGTTGTCAACCATTACGAAAACGACATTGCCGGACTCATTGCCACCCCCTACCACGTGCCCGCCTTTTCCGACAGCGTAATGCCTGAATCCGGCTTTTGGCAAAAAGTCGAGGCCCTGTGCAGGAAAAACGGTATTGTTTTGATTGTAGACGACATTCGGCACGGATTCCGATTAAACATGCAAGGCTCCAGCGAATACTTCGGATTTAAACCGGACCTGGTGTGCTTCTGCAAGGCACTGGCCAACGGTTATCCCATTTCAGCCCTCATGGGCACGGATGCCTTAAAAACGGTGGTAAGCCGTATTTTCCATACCGGAAGTTATTGGTTTTCAGCGGTACCCATGGCCGCTGCCCTGGCCAATCTCAAAGCGATGGAGCAAATGCAGGCTCCTGAGACCATGCTGGCCATCGGAAAAGAGCTTTTCAGCACAATGAAACGGATCGCCTCGGACTATGGTTACCATTTAGCCGTAACCGGCGCACCATCCATGCCGTATGTGCGCCTTACAAACGATCCGTCCCTTATGCTTCACCAGGATTGGTGCGCCGAATGTACGCGCAGAGGTATTTATTTCACCCCGCATCACAACTGGTTCGTGTCCGCTGCCCATACCCGGGAAGATATCCTGCAGACCCTGGATGTCGTTGACGAAGCATTTAAGGTAATAAAGAAAAAATACGCTGACCGCTTCCGCCACGAGGCGCCGGTAGAATCAGAGAAAGAAAATTGCCCGTATTAACAGGAGGGATAAGATGCCCATAACCAATAATGAAATAGCAGCCCTGGAGGAAAGGGCCAGCAAAATTCGAAAAAATATTATCGATATCACAAGCTGGGCTGGTGGAGCCCATATCGGGGGAGCCTTGAGCATGGTGGAAATGATCACCACGCTTTATTTCAAATATGCGAATATAGACCCTGCAAATCCGGATATGCCTGACAGGGACCGCATCGTAGTCAGCAAGGGTCATAGCGGTGTGGGCTATGCTGCGGTTCTGGCCGAAAAAGGATATTTTGATTTTGAGCTTCTAAAAGACTTTAACAAGTTTAAATCCCCCTTCGGCATGCATCTGGATTCACTTAAAGTGCGCGGAGTGGACGTCTCCACCGGCTCACTTGGTCACGGACTGCCCATGGCCGTGGGGCTGGCCCTGGGCGCACGGGTTCAGAAAAAAAATTGGAAAACCTATTGCATTCTTGGTGATGGAGAATGCAACGAAGGCTCTATATGGGAAGCTGCAATGGCCGCAAGTCACTTCAAAGTTACGAACCTGGTGACTTTTGTAGACCGCAACCGTTTTATGATTGACGGAAAAACCGAAGAGATCATGTCAATCGAACCCTTTGCCGATAAATGGAAGGCTTTTGGTTTCGAAGTCAGGGATATAAACGGCCATAATTTCGTCGAACTTGCCACAGCCCTGGACGAAGCCCTGACAGCCGATGAAAAACCAACGGTCATAATTGCAAACACCACAAAGGGAAAAGGTGTTGATTTTATGGAAAATGACGTGCGCTGGCACTATGGCGGACTTAACAGCGATTTGGTTATAAAAGCAAAAGCTTCCGTGGAACGAATGTTTCAGCGCAACTGATCTTTTCAGACCAACCTTTTACATTGAATAATTTTTGCAGGAGAAAAATCCATGAGCGAAGGACTGACCTGGACCCTTTATGATGCAAACACCATGACACAGGCACAAATATACGGAGAGGTGCTCTGTAAAATGGGCCAAACGCGCCCGGATATCGTAGCATTGACTGCGGATATGGCTAAATCGACCAAAATCGGCCGCTTTGGCGAAAAGTTTCCTGAACGTTTTTTTAACGTGGGCATTGCCGAGCAAAACCTTTTCGGCGTTGCCGCCGGTATGGCAAAATCCGGTTTGACACCTTTTATCTCCACAATGGCGGTGTTCACCTCCATGAGGGCCTGCGAACAGGTTCGCACAGACATTTGTTACCAGAATCTTGATTGTAAAATCATCGCCACCCATGGGGGGGTATCCTTTGGCCAGGCCGGATCGACCCATCACTGCACAGAAGACCTGGCCATCATGCGCAGCTTTGCCAACATGACGATCATCGTTCCGGCTGACGGCATAGAGACCGCCAACGCCGTACGTGCGGCCTTTGATTGGCCCGGCCCGATCTACATCCGTATTGGCCGTGGTTTTGAACCGCCATTTTATGAAACCGAAGATTACGGATTTACAATCGGAAAAGCGGTCGAAGTCAATTCGGGAACGGATATCACCCTGATCTGTTGCGGAGCAACAGTACTTCAAGCAGCAGAAGCAGCCAATTACCTTAGACAAAACGATGGTCTCAGTGTGCGAGTCATTAACTTGCATACAATTAAACCCATCGACACTAAAACCATTTTACAGGCTGTTATGGACACGCGGCGTATTATTACTTTTGAGGAGCATAATATCCAGGGAGGGCTGGGAAGCGCCGTAGCCGATGTGATTGCCGCCAGCGGCAAGGGATGCGCATTTGAAAAAGTTGGCATTCCAGATTGCTACTGCGAGGTTGGCTATCCCGAAGATCTGCAAAGCTACTACAAGCTTGACACGGACGGCATTATTGGAAAAGTCCGGCAGGTAATGGACCGCGACTTTGAAGAAGACGACGATTGGGAAGACGAGGTGTAACCATGGTGACAGACCCGACTCAAACAACATCTGTAATTTTTTTACGGGCTGTATTGCCAGTGATGAAAGTACTTCTGACCGATGACCCCGGAATGCAAAAAAAATTCAGCTCGGTAAATACCCGGATTTTGTTTACCGCAAAACAAAACGGCGGTCTGCCGATGGCCGCATGGGTAGGCATCGATAAAGGCGACTTCACCATAAACTTTGACACCTGTGAAAATCCGGATATCACGTTTGCCTTCAGCAGCCTGGATAAAATGAACGCCTTTTTTTCCGGCAAGCCTGTGCTTCCAAAAATAAGCGGCTGGTGGCGATTTGGATTGCTCATGAAAGTAATCAGCCTTCTTATGGGACTCAAAATCCTCATGCCCGGCGCTGATCCCAAAAACCCGGAAAAACGGCGGCTCAAAGTAAAAATGACATTTTACATGATCACCACCGCTCTAAGCCAATACAACAAAAGCGGCGACCCGGAAATGGTCAAATGGACATCGCGCCAGCCGGAAAGAATTTACCAGTTTTCGGTTGATGACTCCATTGCGGCATATTTAAGAGTAAAAGCCGGAAAATCCAAGGCCGGACGCGGCTTTTACAAACGCCGCCGGCCTTTTGTTCATATGCGCTTTAACGGAGTTGAAGGAGCTTATCCCATCATCATGAACCGGATTGACATGGTAGACGCCGTGCGCAAAGGGCACCTTGCCATTGAAGGTTCTCCTGAATACGCCGGTAATATGGGAGATTTCATGATGCGCATCCAGGAGTTGATTACATGACACGATGGGGGGGCTTGATTATAATATCGGACATTAATCGGCGATGTTAAAACCAAGCTCATTATTATTGCTTTCCCACTTTTCTTCTTTCATGGTCCAACGATCTAAATCATCTTTCTTGCGCCGGTATATTGTTGGGTCTTGGCCACCTATAGAACTGTTAGAACTGTTAGAACTGTCAAACAATGGATCGCCTTTAGATGTGCGCACTACATATACTGATGCCATGCTACCGTCTTCGATCTTCTCGGAATAAACGTCCACCTGTTGAACCGGTGACTCATCTTTGCCTGGAATGGCCACATTTAAAAGATCCGAATGGGGCATTTCTTGCTTATTAATGCCAGTTGAGTTCCAAATTACAGCGATATCGCCCTCTTTCATCAGTTTGCATATGTTAGGCACAACAGGCTCTTTTAAAAATCAACATCGATAGCTTCATAATCCGGCTCGGCCAGCGAACCTGTTTCAGGCCTGAAGTACACTTCCAGTTTCATTGTGTTTGGCTCAAAAATAACTTGCTGAATCGTTGCAAAACCTGGGCTTATCATCTCATATTCCGGTCCACGGTAAATATGGCCTAAGGGTTCGCCTTCGTGATACGCCATAATTTTTTTAACATCATCAAATGTTACATTGTAAGGTTTTTCTTTGGTAAGTTTATAGAAATTATTCCACCTGCCGCTATTTTTCCCGGAGCCGGTATGATTGTCAGTATTTGCGTTCAGCACAAAAGAATTCACAACACAGATTGTTTCATCAAAATCCCATTCAATGCCGGGATTCAAATCAGAATCATAGCTTCTTACCTTTCTTAATAAAGCCATATTGTTTTCAACAATTTTGCTATTCGTTGGATCAGACAGTAAAATATTATGATTGAAGCTATATTGCCGTTTCTTATCGATCATATAATTTGCCACACTATTCAGGTTATCAAAATTTTCCAATGTATACCGCAAATCCATACTGTATGAATTTTTTCCTTTGCAATTGATGGGCGCCGATCCAATAGAAGAATCTAGAATGGCGGCAAAAACACCATTATCATTAATTGCGGTGATAGCGCTTAAACCACCTAAAAAACCGATTAAACAAATTGATTTGTCTCTATTTTTTATCACGGTAACAGTATGCAGCTTACACAAACTGCTTTTAATACCATACATCCAATCTAAATTACGGCCTGTTAGGCTATTGCCGGTTTTGGCGCTATCGCCGAAAAAAGAAATACCGCTGCATGAATGAGCTCGGCAAACATCAGGAATTAAGTTAAAAACATAGATTTCATTTTTAGATAATTTGCCGTCTCCGGGTATATCATCTTTTGTATTGGAAATTCCGGTGGCCAGTCCCTCAATCTCATCAATATAATTTGGAGGAATTTGAGATTTAATGAGCTGGGCGTTTCGAATCATCTCAGGATAGGTGGCCACATACCCTTGTTCGGCGAGAGCTTCTAAATCAAGAAAATATGCATCCAGATTGGATTCAAATTCAGGAAAGATTTGTCTTACCAACTTCATATACTCGGCGCCGATTTCATAAGCAGTGCCGCCTTTAGTATAATCGATGATAACCTTAAAATATGATCCCATATTCGTGATGGTAACATTTTTTGCATCTACATTGGGAATAGATCCTAAACAAATAATTACCAGACAAGCTAAAACTAAAAAAGACAATCTCTTCATAAAACACCTCTCATTTTTATTGTTTTAATGTTTCATGTTGCCCCCTGCGGATCGTCTATAGTCTGTCGTGGATTGTAAATCATGGATAATGGATCGTGATCTTTTTATCATCGTGGCCGTGAAATTGGTTTTAATCCAGCTGCTACAGCAAAAAAAATACAAGTAAAAAAATTTTGTTTGAGTAAAACCAGGGCAATCGTATGTAAAAATATGGTCTTGCTTAAAACACATACACTTTAGGCGATTTGTGTTAAAGAGCGTGATCCGGTCTTCTATGAGGGTTTAAGTCAAGTCCCATTTTATATTTAACCGGTTTTTCAGCGGCGGGCTCATTCGTCTTCCAATTAGGGGTGACTATCGGAGCATCGCCTCTGCCGCCCGGTATTTAGAATTCAGAATCGCCGCCACAGCCGAATACAATAAATACACATGAAACAATAGAAAAATAGCATTGATTTTCTTTTCGTTTGCTTTCATTGCAATTTTTCTTAATATAAAATTACGATAGAATGGAGATTCGTTTTTCTAACCGAAATAAAAATACTTGTCAAACAAAAAATCTGATAATACAATGTGTTAAGCCAACGCCACAGTTTTTTAACCCAAGACGAGGCTACTGAATAGTTTTACTTGCTCAGACAAATTTTTCTGCCGAAATACTATGGCAATTTATCTATCAAATACGGCGTACGGCAAAGCCAAATGGCCGCCGGCACTTTAAATTTACTGCAATACAAATCCTTTGACATTATCCTGATGGATATTCAGATGCCTGAAATGAACGGCTACGAAGCCACCCGCATGATCCGCGAGCACGGCAGTACCGTTTTCAGCCCTGCGATTCCCATTATCGCCATGACGGCAAACGCTATGAAGGGCGACCGTGAAAAATGTCTGTCTGCCGGAATGAGCGGCTACATCTTCAAACCGGTTGACCCCCTGCTGCTGGTCAAAAAGCTCAAAAAATGGCCGGCGCAAGCACAAAACGCTATGATCCAGCCTTGATGCAGGCTCGCAAGGAAGTTTCTGAACCATAGCGCGTTATTTTTAGAGTCTTGGAAGCTGTAAATATAGCGTTTTTGTGCCCTTTATGCTTGCGGACTGTCATTTTAAGCAACGGGCAAAATGGCTCCCATTTTTAAACATATATTTTAATGCAAATTTATACACTCTCTCACCTGAGCTTACTTTCTTCTTGACATTACAAGTCTGCGCATTTTAATCTTTTTAGCGTAAAGACATGAATTTTAAATTCATGAAAACCAATTCAACTTATTTATCAGGACGTTAGCCATAGAAAACACTTCTCATAAATAGAAAACGTTGTCTGCCGCCCGCTTTTTTCTCCGGGCATTTCAAATAGTATTCAATTGTAAGCGAATCAGGGACTTGCAGTTACTTATATAAGCATCCAAGCCCCTTAATAGTCCAACTAATCGATTTTACCCTGAATTTTAATGTTAACCCATCTGCAAAGGAGTCAACATGAAACAAAAACATCTATTTTTGCCCCTGTTGAGTTGCGTCTTGTTAATATTAACGATTCCGGCAGCCTGGGCTTACCAATCTGAAACATCGGCTTTTGTCAAAGCATATTATCCCGATAAGCAAACCGTTGTGCAAATTCTTCAAATGGACGAATTTGACGCCTATGAAATGGATACCGAGGCAGGCTACCTGGTGATTCTGGCCAATGCTGATGAGCAAAAAAAGCTCAAAACCATGGGATTTGTTCTCGAAGCGTATCCTGACTATGATATGCATAAACGGCGCGATCCATCTGCAAAGGCTGAGGGAACCATTCAAGGGTATGAGTGCTATAAGATTGTTGAATCAGCCTTTGAAATCATGGATGAGATGGTCAGTTCCAATCCCGACCTTGCCGCCACGGTTGATATTGGCGATTCCTGGGATAAAGAGAACGGTAACGGCGGTTACGATCTGCGGGTCTTAAAATTGACCAATCAATCAATTTCAGGCTCCAAACCCAAACTGTTCGTGGTTGGCTCTTTGCATGCCCGTGAATACACGACTGCGGAATTGAATATCCGTTTTGCCCAACACCTCATAGATCAATATAATGTTGACCCGGATGTCACCTGGATGCTTGATCACCATGAAGCCCACTTGTTGTTCTACATGAACCCGGATGGACGCAAGTATGCCGAAGCTGGGCAAAGCTGGCGAAAAAACACCAATGCGAACTACTGCGGGCAAAACTCTTCGAAAAGAGGCTGTGACCTTAACCGCAATTTTGACTATCAATGGGGAAGCAGTGGCACGAACGATGAGTGCAGTTTAACTTATTACGGGTCTTCGCCTGCTTCCGAGCCCGAGGTGCAGGCGGTTCAAAATTATCTGAAAGAAATTTTTACTACAAATGGTCAAGGCATCTATATTGATCTGCACAGTTTTGGAGAAATAATCATGTCGGCGAATAATTCCGGATTAAACGCCATGCAGTCCAAGTTTGAATACTTTAATGGCTATGATCGCGCTTTGCCCCTTTTATCTATAGCTGCTAAAGATGATGTTCTATACAGAGGAGGCATGACGTTCCAATATGGTTACCATGAGGTTGGCGTGGCCTCTTTCCTGTTTGAACTGGGCACATCATTTTTCCAGGACTGCTCGTATTTTGAAAATAACATACTTGCTGGCAACCTGGATGCCCTCAAATACGCTCTGCGGACCTGTAGCACACCATTCGAATTACCCTTTGGACCGGATGCCATGGACATAAGCTTGAATAACAACGTGCTCACTGCAACCATTGATGATACAAACTATGGTGGCGGCAACATTTCCAGCTCGAATATTGCGCAGGCTGAATATTATATAGACATTGCCCCGTGGCAAGACAATGCCGCGGCTGTACCTATGTCCGCATCAGACGGCTCTTTTAATGCTGAAAGTGAAACGGTTGAGGCTGATTTAAATCTTTCGAACCTGGAAACCGGCCGGCATATCATTTACGTCCGCGGTCAGGATGCCGAAGGTTCATGGGGGCCTGTCAGCGCCATATTCGCAGGAGAGTAGGTCCAAATGCTGGATTTCGCTTTATACAATCCAACCGGCTCTATCTATCCAGCGGCTT
This sequence comes from Desulfobacteraceae bacterium, assembly GCA_024230435.1. Taxonomy (GTDB): domain Bacteria; phylum Desulfobacterota; class Desulfobacteria; order Desulfobacterales; family Desulfosarcinaceae; genus UBA2230. The sequence continues at coordinate 10,585 of JAAERL010001058.1, read as the reverse complement.
GTGCTATGCTCGCCCCTGCTATCGGCGATAAAGTGTGATTAGAGCCTGTTTTGCAAACAGGCTCTAAAATAAATACTGCGGCAGATGCAACCTTCAGTTTTTATCGGCCGATAACCAGTTTCGTGGGATCTACTTCTTCCCGAAGTATTTTCAGTTCCTCCGGCTTAGGCTCCGATGTGCTGCTCAGATTATCCGAAAACAACAGTTCAAACCCTGTATTTTCTTGAATTTGTTCTTTGGTGGCTCCAGGGTTAATGGATTCGACCACCATTGTTTTGGTTTTATCGTCAAATCCCATTACTGCCAGATCGGTAATTATTTTGTAGGGGCCGCTATTGTCCGGAAGTCCGGCGGCTTCACGGCTGCCGGGGCCTGTCAGGTAACCAGGGGTTGTGAGAAAATCAACCTTCTCGACAAAACGGTTCTTGGAATGAACGGTCATAATCAGCGTGTTCCAGCACATGGATGCGAAATCGTTGGCGCCACCGCTTCCAGGAAAACGCACTTTCGGTTTGTAGTAATCACCAACAACGGTTGAATTAATATTTCCGAACTTGTCGATTTGAGCACCCCCTAAGAATGCGTAATCCACGATTCCGCGGCTGCAGGTAGTCATCATCTCCGACATTCCTGCGGCCATCACGGCTTTATGAAAAGTCCGGGAATCGCCGACCGATATGGGCATAGACGGCAATTCAGGAGCAATCCCACCGGCTTCAAACAGGATTACCAGATTGGGGGATATGGTCTTTTGAGCAAGCATAGCCGTAGCGCAAGGGGCTCCGGTGCCCACCGCCACCGTTTTGCCGTCTTCTAAATACCGCGAGGCGGTACAGATCATCAATTCCATCATATTGTAGTTTTGAGTCACGATTTAACTCCTTGGGTCTTATGATCATATTCTTTTCCGAAAAAATACTTTTAGGGTCGCGGAAAAATTGTTTTGTCCAATTGGCGCTGGATATGGGCTCGTATTCAAGGCGCTCAAAGCCGTGCATATCGAGATATTCGCAGCTTTGCGCAACGCAGAAGACCAGTTGATAGACAAGTCAGTTGGGATAAAACATTTTTCCGGGGCCCTTAAACCAGGACTTCTTTTTCTCTTAGAGATTTGAGCTTATCCCATCCGCCACAACGTTCGAGGTATTCGTAAAAATTCGATACGCTATGAATATACTTATCAAGAAATTTTTCAAACGCCGCCGGATCTTTCTCTACCCGCATCCACTCGGCCAAATGTTGCTCATCGGAAAAATACTCATACGGCATATTGCCGGGATAGCTGCCAAAGGGCACTTCAACGACAGCATCCACAAGGTAGAAAGGAATGGCCGTATTAACCGGATCACTACGGATATCATCATTGCTGACGATACGCTCGGTGGTGATAATGACATGTTTGGCAGCCCTGGCAAGCTCCATGTCCGCTACAGAGATGCCCTTGATGCGGCAGTTTCCGTAAATATCAGACTCATGGACGTGAATAATTGCCACGTCCGGCCAGATAGCCGGTACTGCTGCGTATTTTTTGCCTGTAAAGGGGCACTTCACAATTTTAGCCCCTGACATTTTAAAAGTGTCGGTCCCCATCATAGTGCGAACGATTCCATAGGAGACGCCTTCGGAAGCGGCTTTTAAGCGAACAGCCAATGCGTAATTTGTCCATTCACAGACTTCGACTTCGCCAGACTGCATTACCCTGCGGGCATTCGGGGAAAGGCCTCTGGCCTCGAGCCCCACGATGTACGCCGCATCTACTTTGCTTAAGCAATTGCCAGCGCAAAAAAGCTGAAAATCGTGAGTCGTGGTGTGCCCGTAATAGCCAAGATTCTTACGCCCGGCTCTCAGGATTTCATGGACCACTGCGGTAGGAATTCTCACCGCACCAAAACCGCCCGTACTTAGATAGCAGCCATCCTGGATATAATTTTCCACAGCCTCTTTTACTGTTATGCGCTTATCAGTCATGGCTCGGGATTTTTTGGCGAAAAACTCCCGAGCCTTATCCGGATCAGGGTCCATAAAAATGGTATTCACGCCCGAACCAATATCCATATCTCTCATAAAACAACACCTTTCATTTACATCTTTTTCAACGGGGTTGAGCGCTCATTTGCCCACAGAATTAAAAACCAATTCAAATAAACACGAGTCGCATTCACTTACAAAAGTATTACCAAAACTGTTAATCTATCCGGAAATAAAAGAACGTAACTGTCCATGATCCGGTAAAAAAAGCAAGCAGGCAGCTTACTTAGCCGATAGCCTACGCAAAATATGCCTGCAATGCAACCAAAAAGGCTGCATTTTGGCCTATACCGGATTCCGGCCGCTGATTCAGTTTTGCTGATAAGCACCAATCCATAAATGGCCAATTTACCGCGCATCTTCGTTATGCTGAAAAATTTTATCCCGCAATATCAACCTTTTGACCTATCAATAGATGCCTGTCAGATGCCTGTGATAAAATTTTACGCAAACCCGGATATCGAACGGATTTTCCTATTTCTGGATTGACACTAATATAAGCATTGGGATTTTCGATAAAAAGATAATAATATATTGATATTCTCGATTTGACATATCGAAATTATCCATATTAATAAAACAACTTAACTTGACCGTTTTTATACGTTGCATCGTTTACCGGATATGATTTCGCGTAAAAACGTTCATTCAAGATCTAACCGAATTTTAAAACGAATTCGATAACCAGCAGAATTGAAGGCAAATGCATTTTGCAGGAATAGATATTGGCTCACGCACGATACAGCTCGTGGTAATAAATGAAGCTGGACAAATCCTTCTCAGCCTTCAAGCGGATACCGGATTTGACCCAATAGCCGAAGCAAAAAAACTGATCGGTGGCCTTTCCTGCGACCGCATCATTGCCACCGGCTACGGCCGCAATCTTTTCGAAATCTGCTTTGATGCGCTTACGGTCACGGAAATCAAAGCTCATGCCATAGGCGCCCGGGCGTTATTCCCCGGAGCCCAGACCGTGCTGGACATCGGCGGACAGGACAGCAAAGCCATTGCTTTGCTTGAAAACGGAAAAGTGAAAAAATTTGAAATGAACGACCGCTGTGCCGCCGGTACCGGAAAATTCTTAGAGATCATGGCCAAAACATTGGGCTTTGATATCGAGCAGTTTGGACTGGAAGCCCTGGCTGCGGAAAAGGGCCTTAAAATATCGAGCATGTGTACAGTATTTGCCGAGTCAGAGGTCACTTCCCTGATTGCCAGAGGAAACAACCGCCGGGAAATTGCCCGCGGGCTTCACAGCAGCGTAATTCGCAGGGCGGCCGGTATGATCAACAGGCTGTCATCGCCAGGCGATATTGTCTTTACCGGAGGCGTGGCCAAAAATCCGTGCATGCAGACCCTGCTCAGAGAAAAACTCGGCAGACCCATTCTCATTCCCGATGAACCTCAGTTGACCGGGGCGTTGGGAGCTGCGCTGCTGGCGGCACAACACAATGGAGCACAAGACTGAAAAGGTATTTTATGAAAACTGTCTTACTCAACAAACTTCAACATATTTCAGAAAAAAACCTCATGGCCATCGAAGATGCTAAAACAAACGGGCGCAAGGTCATCGGGTTTTACTGTTTGTACTCACCAACGGAAATCGCCTTGGCGGCCGAAGCTATCGTTTTACCGCTGTGTGGCACTCGCAACGACCCCATAGCAGCAGCCGAAGAAATTCTTCCGCGCAACCTGTGCCCCCTGATCAAAAGCAGCTTCGGCTTCGCTGTCACCGGCACCTGCCCGTTTTTCGGGTTTTCCGACATCATCATAGGCGATACCACTTGCGATGGCAAAAAGAAGATGTTCGAACTGCTAAGCCAGCATAAGCCCATCCATGTGCTGCAACTGCCCCAAAACCAGGACTCACGGATTGCCCTTTCCTTTTGGCGGGCGCAGATAGATCTTTTTAAAAGCATCATCGAGGATCATACCGGTGTTGCTATTACCCCGGAGCGCCTGCGAAAGGCTATCAATCTGATGAACCGGGAGCGCACCTCCCGCAAAGCCCTTATGGACGTAAACAAGATTGATCCCGCCCCGCTGAGCGGCTCGAACCTGCTGGAAATTATGTTCAAAGCGGGATTTCTGGCTGACAAGCAAAAGGCCATCGCCTTGATGGATGAAATCAGCGCCGAGGCCGTCAAAGGCACGCTCAGAGAAAACAATTCGCACAACGGCCGCCGTAAGCGTATTCTGCTCACCGGCGTTCCTGTAGGTTTAGGCAGTGATAAGGTTGTTAATATTGTTGAACAATGCGGCGCGGATGTAGTAGCGTTTGAAAACTGCACAGGGTATAAGCAGGCGTTTACTGTTGATGAAGACAAAGATCCCATGGACGCCCTGGCCGAACAATACCTGGCCACACCCTGCTCGGTGATGAGTCCCAACACAGGCCGATTTGATCTTTTAAAGAAAATGATCCCGGATTTTAAGGTGGATGGCGTGATCGATCTTACGTGGCAAGCTTGCCATACCTACAACGTGGAGGCATATCAAGTGAGCAAATTCATACATGGTAATTTTGGTATTTCCCCTCTGCATCTGGAAACCGATTACGCCGAGAGCGATACCGAACAGTTGCGGGTACGTATCGAAGCTTACCTTGAAATGATTTAGCGTGCATGCGCACACGTAAAGGAAAAGGAGAACATGTAAAAATGTCTACTGTCAAATCGATGATAAAACTTATAATCACATCAATGCTGGTCTTTGGATTGGCGGCCTGTAGTGCGGAAAAAAACAAGTTCGAAAAAGAAGCAGAAAAAGAAACCGGCTCGGTTAAACTGGCACGCGAAATTCAGCAAGGCGGCTACAAAGTGGTCACCACCAAAGAACTAAAAAAATGGATTGATTCGGGCAAGGATATGCTTATCGTGGACACCATGCCTTTTGCTGACAGCTATGAAAAACAACATATCCCCGGAGCGGTTCAATTCTTATTTCCCATACCGGAAATGAAGCAATGGGACACCAAGCTAACCAACGGCGAGACAGAAGAGGACTTTATAAAGCTGCTGGGTGACGACAAGGACAAGCCTATCGTTATTTATTGCGGTTTCGTTAAATGCACCCGCAGCCACAATGGGGCCTCCTGGGCCGCCAAGCTCGGCTACAAGAACGTCTATCGGCACCCCGGCGGCATTTTCGCCTGGCAAGGCGCCGGCTATCCGGTGGAAAAAGTAAATTAGGTTCTAAGAGCCTGTTTGGGAATTGATCCCATCCTTGCTTGTCTCGATATATATATGCATGGCCTTTTGAATTCGTTTTTGTCTATTGCATCAAGGAGCACAGACAATGAATATGCATCCATCTTTGCTTCTTGAAACAGAATCCAAATCCGGCGCGATAATGGTATGTTTGCAACTTCCAACACTCTGACGAACAAAGAAAGAAAACGCCTTTGAAAGCTATTAACATCCGGCTGACTGAAACGGTCTCCGGCGCCGGTTGAGCGTCCAAATTATCTCCGGGGGACCTGGAAAAAGCACTTTGCGGTATGGCGTTTCCTTCCGATGATAACGTCATCATTGGCCTTAACCGCGCCGACGACGCAGGCGTTTACCAAATTTCAGAAGACCTGGCGCTGATTCAAACAGTGGATTTTTTCACACCCATTGTAGACGATCCCTATTGGTTCGGGCAAATTGCCGCCGCTAACGCGCTTAGTGATGTCTACGCCATGGGCGGCACGCCGAAAACCGCCATGAACATAGTGGCTTTTCCGGCCGGAGAAATGGATCTTGCAATCCTGCGTCAAATCATCCAAGGCGGAATCGATAAGCTAAAAGAGGCTGGAGTGGTCCTTATCGGAGGACACAGTATCAAAGACAAGCAAATTAAATACGGACTTTCCGTTACCGGAATCATTCACCCGGATCGTGTACTTTCCAAAAAGAACCTGCGGCCGGGTGACCGCCTTGTACTTACAAAACCCCTTGGCACCGGTGTCATCAACACCGCAATTAAAGCGGCCATAGCACCTGAACAGCTTGCCCAAAAAGTAACCTTTTTAATGGCCGCCCTTAACCGTGAAGCTGCCCGGATTATGGCCGGATTTGATATCAGCGCCTGTACGGACGTGACCGGCTCTGGTCTGCTGGGCCACCTTGCGGAAATGGTTGATGGATCTGGCGCAAGCCTGAAAATCGAATCTGGGCGGGTACCAGTCATTGCACAAGCCTTGGAGTTTGCATCCATGGGCCTGATCCCCATGGGAGCATACAAAAACAAAGAATTTCACGAAAAAAGGATCGCAATCACTAAAACCGTGCCGCGCAATCTTCAGGATCTGCTGTTTGATCCTCAAACTTCAGGCGGACTGCTAATTAGCGTCAGGGCCGATCAAACAACAGGCCTGTTAGCCGCTCTAAAAGCCGCAGGTATCGAAGATGCTGCACAAATTGGTGAAATTATAGATCTTAAGGAAGAAAAAATATGGGTTGTGTGATCCAGTTATTTAAAAATACTCTGCAAAATCGGTCTTGGAGTCATGCAGGGAACTCAACCAGGAGATGTTTGCCATGAAAAAAATCGATGCACGAGGCCTCGAATGCCCGCAGCCGGTACTCAAAACGAAGTCAACACTACAGGAGGACAAACCCGAAAATATAAAAGTGCTCATCGATAATTCAGCTTCCCAGCAAAATGTTCAGCGGTTCCTGGAATCCCAGGGGTATCAAACTGCGTCAGGACTTGAAGGGACCTGCTATTTTGTCATCGGATCATACGACTTTGCGCCTGCGGCCCCTCTTTTGCCTGCTAAGGATCGATCCACTGATGCGGAAAAAATTCTGGTAATGTGCACCTCGGACCGGATCGGATACGGCGATGACATGCTGGGCCTAAAACTTATGATCAACTTTTTACGCACGCTCAAGGAGATGGGCGATGAGCTCTGGCGGCTGGTGTTCGTGAACAACGGAGTCAAATTGACAATTCAGGGCTCAGAAGTTCTTGAAGACCTGAAAGCCTATGAAACTGCCGGGCTTAATATTCTGGTTTGCGGCACTTGCCTGGATCACTTTAACCTGTTGAAAAAAAAACAAACTGGTCAGACCACAAATATGCTCGACATCGTTACCGCTATGCAATTGGCCGATAAGGTCATCACTATCTGAAAAATTCGGCCTATATTGACACATAAGCTAAACTCTGCTTAATTTTATGCTGGTCAAAACACCGCCTGGTGGCCAAGCTGGAGAACCTTGTTTTCTGGTTCATAAGTGATGCATAGACTTTTTATTGTCCATCGGCGAAATAGGAAAATTTGTTCGAAATCCGGGCTTACGAAAATTTTCATCCCAGGCATCTGATTGATATGCCCAAGAGAAGATATTCCGGCGATAAAATTTTTCAGCGCAGCTTAAAATACTTGGCAAATGGCGCATTTCCGGATGGGCGCTTTCTATGGGTCAATAAACTATATTTTTATTCATTAAAGCGAGAGTTGACATCATGCCGACAGCCGTTATTGATATAAATCTACCTACAGACGAGGTATTAAAGTATTATCAAGGAATTGCCACACGAGTTAAAGGATACGGCCATACCGGTGAGTATATGGATTTGCCAATCAACATTTTTTTAAATTATATCTCCCACGATGGTATTTTCGGTACCTTTAAAATAACATATAACGATGCCGGCAAATTTCAGAGCATAAAAAAAATCGGTTAACTATTTTTTTTTAAGATAATAAGGCGATTTGTGTTAAATAATATACCATCTTGCATGTCTTTTTTCCCGTCTTGTGTGTTATGCCAAAGGTGCGAATACGTTCAGTATGCAAATTTTGGCGTGCCTTGAAGGCCAAAAAAAATCTAAGCCCAATATGGTATCTGTTAAGATGCTATATTTTTTCCGTCAATCGCCTAAGCTTGTGTTAAAAATCAATGAAATCGGCCTTGTCTAGGGGGATGACCTTGTCCGGAACTATCTTGTCCGGTTTTAGGGGCGCTGCAACCGGCATCGCCGCTTTTTGCTGGTTTGAAAGCAGGGCGTGTTCCTTTTCCTGATAAGCGGCTTTGTTTTTCAACGAGTGCCCGCTCAACGCCAAATCGTTTTTGTCTGTTCCAATCAACTGCAACAGATCGCCCACGAGTCCTTTCATGTGCTCTGCCTGAGCGCTCATTTCTTCAGCCGCAGATGCCGATTCCTCAGCGTTGGCAGCATTTTGCTGGGTTATCTTATCCATTTCTGAAACCGCTATGTTGACTTGACCAATGCCCTGGGCCTGCTCGTTGGATGCCGCGGCGATCTCGCCGACCAGTTCCCCGACCTTGGCGGAACTTTTCGCCACCTTGGTAAAGGCTTCGTTTGTGCGGTTTACAATTCCGGTACCGTCCCCGACCTTCTTGACCGTGCCTTCGATCAGCTGTGCTGTATTTTTTGCCGCATCAGCCGCACGCATGGCCAAATTTCTAACTTCGTCGGCAACGACCGCAAAGCCTGCGCCTGCTTCACCGGCCCTGGCCGCCTCCACAGCCGCGTTGAGCGCCAGCAAATTGGTCTGAAACGCGATCTCATCGATTGTTTTGATAATTTTGGATGTTTCCTCACTGGCCTTGGAAATATCTTCCATAGACGTGGTCAGTTCGTCCATAGAGTTATTAGCCTGAGCGACCACGTCATTGGCCTGTTTCATCAAACTGTCTGCCTGGGACGCATTTCCGGCGTTGGATTTGGTCATAGACGACATCTGTTCCAAGGATGATGATGTTTGCTCAATGCTGGCCGCTTGTTCAGATGCACCTTCAGCAAGGCACTGACTAGAAGAGGATACCTGACTGGCAGCCGAGGCGACCTGGATCGCGCCTTCATCCATCTGGTTGGCGATACGCTGCAGGATAACCGAAATTGCCCGGGCGATGAAAAACGCCAGCGCAATACCGATGACAATCGCCAACATCCCGACAATCGTGACGCTACGCTTGGTTGCCTGGGCGTAATCAAGCATGGCTTCGTCCGTCATGATGTTCTTTCTGGCTTCGGCGCGGGTTTCTTCGAGCAGCTGTTGAACCTTCAAAAGTGCCGGAATGGTCTGGATGCTGTATATTTTTTTGGCCTCATGCATGCCATGCAGTTCATGCTCGGATTCATTTTTCAAGTCCTCTAACGATTTCAATGTCCTGGCAAGAATCGGCATGGTTTTGGTTTCAAAGACTTTATGGGCTTTGGCTTGCGATACTTTCAGCGCTTTTTGGATTTCGGCGGCTGATCCGTGCAAGGCGGTATGCTCATGCACCATCTGGTTCCAGATCTTTTTAAACCTCGCGTTACCGTTTTCATACACCCGTTGTGCAAATTGCGTATTCAGGTACTCGCCCAAGGCGCACTTGTGCGGATCGGTCTGCACGTTCAGATCATCTTGCTTGCGCAATAACGCATCCCGCACCTGTGAGGCCCACTTAAGATGATCGATTTCACGCATGGCAAACATTACCGGCAGATTCTGATCAGCCTGTTTGAAAACCTTTTTGATTTCAATCGCGCTCTCGTGCAGGTGGCGATGCGGTTCTTCGATCTGTTTGAGCAAAGGCGCCAAAGACGGCACTAAGGCTACGGCTTCCTTGCGGCCCTGGCCGTAGAGCCATTTACCAAATCCGCACTTGTGGTCGTTTGTCTCGATTTCAAGCGTTGTAACGTTGTCATCGGTCAAAAGGGCGTTCACCTTGCCGACCCAGTTTAGATGATCCACTTCTTTTTGAGCCAGATTCCCGTCGAGCTTGTTGCCATCGATAACCTGTCCCGCGTTACGGACTATACCGGACACACCTGCGAAACTTAACACGCCGACTACGGCCAGAAGGATCAGAACGATCCCAAAGCCTAATGAAATTTTCTTTTTAATGGTCATCTCTTTCCAATTCATTTTTTTTCCTCCTTGACATTAAGTAAAGGGAATTTAAGCCGCCTTATCCAAAGCGGCAATTATGGTTTGGTCCAATCACCGATCGATATCGATAAGAATTTTCGCTTTGCAATTGATCCCTTGCCATGCCCAGGATGGAAATCAGCTCCTTTGCATTTGCCATCATCATAACTGTAATTTGCTGTTTTGGAGCCTGTTTGAGAAATAGAAAATTTGGCGAAAAAATACGGGGCTGAAGCCAAATTGTCACAAATTTGACATGAATATCCGGCCTTTTTGCCGAAAAGTAGCGCTATTTTGGACCGTTCGCGCCCTTTTGCAGCCGATTTCATAATTCACAGACAGACTCTTGCACGTATAACCGCAAACGATGTGCCAAAAAATCAAAAAACAAAACGAATTTTTTTCTCTATATTTTGAAAAGTTATGAAATCATAAAAAAGTTCAGGCAAGCGAAAAGAATAACTTCTGTGTCTCGCAAACGGGATGTTTTATTTTTGAGACTAAAACAGGCTCTGATTCAATAATGGTTAAGGCGATTTGTGTTAAAGAATATACCATCTTGTATGTCTTTTTTCCCGTCTTCTGCGTTATGCCAAAGCCCGAATACGTTAAGTATGCAAACTGATCAGCAAAACTTTGGCGCGCCTTGAATACGAAAAAAAATCCTGCTCAATCTGGTAT
>JAAERL010001057.1 GCA_024230435.1 Desulfobacteraceae bacterium | reverse complement strand
GTCGTTGCCGGCTGTGTTGATTTTTTGTGAGGCGGCGGTGAAGATGTGTGTTCTACTTCTAAACATCGCCCCACTATTTTTTGATCGGTTTTACCGTCCTCCGTTTTTTCATCGTCCCCAAATAAGCCGCTCAGATAAAACGGCTCTTCTATTTTTAATGACAGAGCGGGCGACAACATGCTGACGCCCTTGATGTCATCCCAGGACCGTGTATTTTCTTCTGAGGTGCAGACCATAAAATTATCGATCCGGATAATTTTGTCATCATCCGTTGACCCGCCATCATTATCTAATTGCTTAAGGAGCTCAACAATTCCGTAGGTGATGGTTGCCTTGCGAATAATATTATTTTTGTTATTATTATTTGTTTGGCTCCCCGGAGTATTTTCCTCCTCACTCTCCATCCAACTGCGCAGCGGGACGGTAAAATGATGCAGCAGCAGTGATTCTGTTGTTGATGGCATATTATTAGCTGCTGTTTCTATTGGATAACTACCATAACTGTGGCTGGCAAAATTCTATTTTGCTAATGAACAACGAACGTCTTATTTTGCTACGATTATTTTTTGGCTATGTTGCCGGCCCCAGAGAATCCGGAGATTCTCTATTCTACGCTCTGAGGCAAATTATTAACCCTAATGACTGTTTAACCCTTGATTCAAGCCTCTCATGAGACAGATCTACCAGGATATCTACCTATTTTACATCCACAGCAGAGCACTTCTTCCTCCTTTCACTCTTCGTTGATGCATTATCTGAATTGCAACTCGAAGGCAGTGCTCTTATCAAGAGATAAACATAAACCTCTTTCTTATTATTATTATTAAAAGTTGGTCCGAGTTGCTAAAAAAATGGTATGAAAATGAAAATGAAAGTTATCTCCCAAAGCCATACGTCATCATCATCATCTTGGACACTCGTTTCTACTTCTAATGCAATAACACACAACACCTACGTCTTTTATGCAACACAGATTTTCAACTCAACAAAGAGAAAATATATTACCACTTCCTTGGCGAGTATACAATGGGGGCAATACAATC
>JAAERL010001056.1 GCA_024230435.1 Desulfobacteraceae bacterium | reverse complement strand
CCATCTTGTATGTCTTTTTTCCCGTCTTGTGCGTTATGCCAAAGCCCGAATACGTAAAGTATGCAAACTGATCATCAATCTTTGGCGCGCCTTGAATACGAAAAAAAATCGAAGCTCAATCTGGTATATTCTTTTCCGCCAATCGCCTAAGTGGTATATTCTCGCATCTTCCAGGCCCCTAAACTATGCTGTATCCGGGCCCGCCGCCACCCTCCGGGCATTTCCAGGTGATGTTGCGATATGGATCTTTTATGTCACAGGTTTTACAATGTAAACAATTTGACGGATTAAGCTTGATACGGGCCTTGCCGGTGCTCTCACCCAATTCGAGTTCGTAGACATTGCCAGGGCAAAACCGGGTACAGGGGCTGGCGTATTTTGGATAACACCTGCTGCTGCAAATTTCGGGATCATGAATGATTAGGTGTGAAGGTTGATCTTCCCGGTGCTTTGTCTTGGACAAATACACTCCTGTCAGTTTATCCGCAAAAAGCTCACCGTCATAGATCTGTTTATCTTCTCGCTGCCGTTTGGGAGCACTTACGGGCTTGAGGGTCTGCCCATCGGCTTTCATGCTCAAGGGGTCAATCAATCCACGGCCGCCGGTAACATACTGGGTCCCTAAATGGATAAATTTAAAAATGGTCTTTTTGGCCAGAGCCTGTGCAAAATTACGGCCTTCCCAGATTTCCCGATGCACCCAGCTTTTTGACAGCTTATCCGGGTATGTTTTCAAAGCTGAGACCGTAAAGTCATTTTTATCCAACGCTTCTATAATCGTTTCAGCAGCCAGCATCCCGGATTTCATCCCCACATGAACCCCCTTAAGCGCCGGAGTATTATGTATGCTTGCACACCCGCCGATAAGCAGTCCGCCATCTACAGCCAGTTCCGGTATACTATAGTGACCGCCGGTGGCGACTGTTCGAGCTCCCTGTTCCAGAATTTTACCGCCTTTAATAATATTTGACACAAAGGGATGCCTTTTAAAGCGAATAAACATCTCATAGGGATCGATCATGGGATCGTTATAACATAAGGCTGTCAAATAGCCGATACCGATCCGGTTTTCAGCCATTTCATAAATAAAACCACCTCCTGGGGCCTTCAAACCAAGAGGATAGCCCATTACATGGATATCATTTCCCTTGCTGGAAGAAAAATAGGACGGGCCGTCAGGCAATTGTATAACTTCTTTGATACCGGTTTCGTAAACCTGCGGAAGCTTACCGGCATTCAAATCAAGTTTTTTTTCGATAAACTTAGACAGGTTGCCCCTTGCTCCTTCGGCAAACACTGTTATCTTAGCCAACAGATCGATACCCGGTTCAAAATTCGATTTTGGCTGGCCGTTCTTATCGAGCCCTTGATCTTGTGTGCGCACCCCGGTAATGGTATGGCCGTCGTCGGCAAACAATACTTCGTTGGCTGCAAATCCCGGAAACAGATTCACTTCCATTTCTTGTGCTTTTTCGCCAAGCCACTTGCAAAACCGCGACAGGCTAATGATATAGCACCCTTTATTATGCATGTAACGCGGCGTCGCCGGTAAAGCCACGGCCTTATTCAAAGTAAGATAATAAAACTCATCCTCCCGCACCACCGTTTCAACCGGACATCCGGCCTGCCGGTGATCCGGTATCAATTCTTCGAGGGCATTGGGCTTCAAAATAGCTCCGCTTACCGCGTGGGCGCCGATTTGGGCCCCTTTCTCGATAAGGGCTACTTCCAGTGTTTTGCCCTTCTGCCGGGCCAATTGCATTAAACGAATGGCGGACGCCAAACCGGCAGGCCCGCCCCCGACAATCAATACGTCAAATTCTATTGATTCACGTTCAACACTCATAAATTATCCTCTCTTTTCGCCCGGCCATCCAAACAAGAACCTTGGAATCTGTGAATTATCCAGCGCCATTTGAACTGACTACACCTTATTATATATTCCTGAACTATATGTTATAGGGCGCCAGATAGCTAAGGGGTTTGATATTTTCCCCGCCAATCACCTGCTGCTCGTCATCTTGAAAAAAGTTGATTTACTATCCAGGATTTTGTTGCGATAACATGAAACTGGAAATATGTAAATGCCCGGACCTTGCGGAAAAAAATTCAAAGATAAGCAAATGCGGGATATTTGCAGCTTCCAAGCCCTTTATCCTAACAAGGCCGCCAGCATTTCTTTTAAAGCTTCATCGCAAGAACGCTGCGCAACACCGAACGTCTCGCAAAAAGAGGTGCAATCGAGTACGGAGTATTGAGGCCGCTTTGCCGGTTGCGGGTAATCCTTACTGAGAATCGGAAAAATCGAATCAACCTTTAAAGTGGTATAAGCTTTTGCAAGGGTAAAAATCCGCCGGGCAAAAGCATACCAGGTCAAAACGGTTTTATTACAATAATGGTATGTTCCCCACCTGGTGTTTCCCTGCACAACGTCATAGGCAGCTTTCAACAGCACGTTTGCCAAATCAGCAGCATAAGTGGGGCAGCCCGCTTGGTCATCGACTATTTTCAGTGTTTGATGGGTCTTGCCCAACGCAAGCATGGTTTTTACAAAATTATTGCCATAAAGCCCGAAAAGCCATGACGTACGCACAATAACATGTTCGGGCAGTACATCCCGCACGGCCTTTTCACCGGCTGCTTTACTCTGACCGTAAATCCCCAAAGGGCTTATCGGATCACAGGGCCGGTAGGGGTTCATGCTCTTGCCGTCAAAGACATAGTCTGTGGAAACATGAAAAAGCGGTAAATTATAATCCGTGCAGGCACTGGCCAGGTTGGCGGCGCCGGTTTGATTGATCGCAAAAGCGATTTTCGCATTCTGCTCGGCATCATCTACCGCCGTATATGCCGCAGCATTAATAGCAGCATCAAAAGGGCCGTAATTTTCCATCACTTTTCGGATACTTTTCTTATCGGTGATATCAAAATCAGGAAGATCAACACCAACATGCTCATAGCATAGAAGATCCGCCTTAGCCGTTAAATCTTTGCCTAATTGGCCTTTATTGCCAATAATTAAAAGCTTCATTTTTTCTCAACGCAAGGCAGCCGGTCCGGCGAGACGTCCACGAGTTTGGGCAATTGGCGGTCACGCTCGGAAAGAATGGGTTGGGGTACTGGCCAGACGATCTTAAGGTCAGAATCATCCCAGCAAATGCCGTATTCATCCTCCGGTGTGTAATTATAGCTGCATTTATATAAAAAAAGAGCTGTTTTGCTCATAACACAAAAACCATGGGCAAAACCTTCAGGAATAAAAAACTGGCGTTTGTTTGTTTCAGAAAGCGTTGCCCCCGTCCAATGCCCAAATGTCGGGGATTGCCTTCTGATATCCACGGCCACATCAAAAATTTCTCCTTGAAGGACTTGAACAAGTTTGGCTTGCTGATACGGATATTGGTAATGAAGCCCGCGCAAGGTATTTTGAACCGAAAATGAAATGTTATCCTGTACAAATTCAATATCAATGCCTGCTTGACGGTAACGTTTGCGCTGAAACGTTTCCATGAAATAGCCTCGATGATCACCAAAAAAATCAGGCTCGATAATTAAAACATCTTTTAACTCTGTGGGGGTAGTCTTCACTCGGATTGACCTATTTATTACTCCAAAAAAAAAGGGTTCCTGTTAGAGTCTGTTTGGAAAGTAAAGAAACCTGGCTCTCAGGACTATGTTTAATAAAAATTTTACCGGAAATTTGCATCACTTTGGACCGTTGTCAAGCTTTTGCAGCCATTTTAGGCTCTTACAATTTTACTAAGTTTACAAGATACTTACCGTAATCGTTTTTGCGCAGGCCATGGGCTAATTTCAAAACCTGTTCGGCGTCAATATAGCCCATGTAATAGGCGATCTCTTCAACACAGGCTACCTTAAGTCCCTGACGCTGCTCAATAATCTCAATAAAGCCTGCCGCACGCATCATGCTTTCATGGGTTCCGGTATCTAACCAGGCAATGCCCCGGCCTAATTTTTCAACGGTTAATCGTTTCTGTTCCAGGTAAACACGATTGACATCGGTAATTTCAAGCTCACCTCTTGCAGACGGCTTCAAATCAGAGGCAATATCCACCACGCCGTGATCATAAAAATAAAGGCCCGTTACGGCCCAATTGGACGGTGAAACGGCTGGCTTTTCAACAATCCCGGCGGGTTGTCCCTTTTTATCGAAAGCAATCACGCCATATCGCTGGGGGTCCTTGACCCAGTAACCGAATATTGTACCTTGCTTCGGACGCCTTGCAGCGGCCGTAAGCATTTCCGGCAAACCATGGCCATAAAAAATATTATCACCAAGGATAAGGCAAACCTGTTGTGTGCCGATAAATTTTTTGCCCAATAAAAACGCCTGAGCTACTCCTTCGGGGTTGGGCTGTACAATATAGGTAAATGACAATCCCCATTGACTGCCATCTTCAAGCAAAGATTCAAATTTGGGGGTATCTTCAGGTGTGGAAATGATCAAAATTTCCCGAATGCCAGCCAGCATCAGCACTGATAACGGATAGTAAATCATGGGCTTATCATACACCGGCAAGAGTTGTTTGCTTATCACCTTGGTCAGGGGGTAAAGCCTAGTGCCGCTTCCACCTGCCAGAATAATACCTTTCATTTAGCTTTTTCCCTGTTCTTATAATTTTTTTCCACCCAACTCCTATATTCCCCGCTTCGAATCGTGTCAATCCAAGCCCGATTAGCCAAATACCAGTCAACGGTTTCCTTCAGGGCGTCACAAAACGTGAATTTGGGTTTCCATCCGAGCTCTGTGTAAATTTTGGACGCATCAATGGCATAGCGCCAGTCGTGGCCGGGCCGGTCACTCACGAATCGAATCAATCTCTGGCTCTGCTGAGTTGCTTTACGTTCCAGCCGTTCATCCATGATGTTACACAATTGTCGCACCACATCTATATTGGTTCGTTCGGCGCCGCCGCCGATGCAATAGGTTTGACCGGGCGTTCCTTTTTTTAAAACCTCTAATAGAGCATCACAATGATCGGTGACATAAAGCCAATCTCGAACGTTGAGGCCGTCACCATAGACAGGCAGTTGCTTTTCTTCGATAATATTGAGAATCATCAAAGGTATCAATTTTTCCGGGAACTGATAAGGGCCGTAATTATTAGAACAATTTGTCACCATCGTCGGGAAACCGTAGGTCGCGTGCCACGCTCTTACAAGATGATCGGAGCCGGCTTTTGAGGCCGAATAGGGACTTGAAGGCGCATAGGGTGTCGTTTCAGTAAAAAAGCCTTCTTGTCCAAGGCTGCCGTATACTTCATCAGTGGATATGTGCACAAACCGGAATTGGCTAGGACGCCCCATCTGATCCCAAAGATTTTGACACGCCATCAACAACCGGCAGGTGCCGTTAACATTAGCTTCGACAAAGGCCAAAGGTCCGTGTATTGACCTGTCGACATGGGATTGAGCCGCAAAATGAAACACCCCGGCAGGCTTTTCTTCTTTCAAGATCCGCTCGATTAGGGTGCTATCGTTGATATCGCCATGAACGAACCGGTAGCGCTCCGGCATTTGCTCAGTGTAGTAATCCAGATTACCTGCATGGCCCGCATAGGTCAAAGCGTCCAAATTAACAATGCGCCAATCCGGTTGCGATTTGAGACAGTGCTGAATAAAATTGGTGCCTATAAATCCAGCGCCTCCCGTAACAAAATAAGTCTGCATAAACGTTCCCATTGCCTGTGGCAAGGTGATTCTTTTGCGCCAATCGCCTTAGAGGATCGGCGGTGCGAATGTATTAGGATTTATCAATCTTGACTGTGCCGCCCATAAACGTCATCAGCACGAATAACATCATCTTCGGCCAGATAACTGCCGGACTGAACTTCAACTAGTTCAAGAGGAATTTTGCCCGGATTCTCCAGCCGGTGCATCGTGCCAAGGGGAATGTAAGTGGATTCATCTTCCCTGAGAATAAACTTCTCGGACTCTTTTGTAACCAGCGCTGTTCCACGTACGACCACCCAATGTTCAGCTCGATGAAAATGTTTCTGCGATGAAAGCTTGGCTTGTGGTTTTACCGTAATCCGCTTGACCAGAAAACGTTCGGATATATCCACATCCTCGTATGCACCCCATGGACGGTAAACTTTTTTATGACTGACGGTTTCTATACGGTTTTGATCTTTTAACTTGGTCACCAATGCCTTGACCTGCTGGACATGATCGCGAGGGGCTACAAAGACGGCATCCTTGGTTTCCACCACCACGTGACCGTCCAATCCCACAGCCGTAACCAAACGGCTGGAAGCATGCACAAATGACCTTTTAACCTCCTGGAGACACACATCGCCATGAACCACATTCTGATTGGTATCTTTTTGCCCGGCCTGCCATAAAGCCTCCCAAGAGCCTAAATCGTTCCATTCACTGTCCAGGGCAACCATAATACCCGACCCGGTTTTCTCCATCACTGCATAATCAATGGAATCCGAAGGACACTGTTCAAAAGCGTTCTTGTCCAGTCTGAAAAAATCCAGATCCGACTGGCCATTTTCCACGGCTCTTTGACAAGCTTTCAATATGCCGGGAACATGTTGCCGCAATTCATCCAGCAGTTTTGAAGTCGAAAACATAAACATGCCACTGTTCCAGCAATAATTATTGGAAGCCACATAGCTTTTGGCGGTTTCAAGGTCAGGTTTTTCAACAAACCGTTCAATGGCCCAGGTATCTGGTCCGGCCTGGGCTCCATCAGAGGTTTCCAGGGTCAGCATATCTCCCTTGCGGATATATCCATACCCGGTCTCGGGAGCTTGAGGTACAATGCCAAACGTTACCAAATAGCCTTTGCGGGCAAAATGCGCTCCCTTGGTGACTGTCGTCTGGTAACCCTTGATACTGTTTATGTAATGGTCGGCCGGCAATGCCAGCATGATGGCGTCTTTGTGTTTGCGCCCGGATAAAAGCCCCGCTACGGCCAGAGCCGGGGCCGTGTTACGGCCAATGGGTTCAAGGACAATGGCTTCGGGATCAAAACTGGCACGGCGCAATTGTTCGGCCACAATAAACCGGTGTTCTTCATTACACAAAACTATAGGGGCCTGTATATCGGGCAATCCTTTCAATCGTTGAAGTGTATTTTGGAGCAAGGTGCTCTCATCAATCAATTGCATAAATTGTTTTGGATAAAGCTCCCGGGATAAGGGCCAAAGGCGGGTCCCCGAGCCGCCCGCCAGGATAACAGGGATAATTTTCATAAAAACTCCATCATTATCAGGTTAAGGGTCTTGGAAGATGCAAATAGAAGATACAAATGATAACTGATTTATACAACCTGCCCGGCGGTTTGTTTTTGATACCACCGATAGGTTTTGCGCAACCCCTGCTCAAGAGCGGTTGAGGCACGCCAGCCAAGTCGGGCCATCCGGTCAACGTCCATAAGTTTGCGCGGTGTTCCATCCGGCATAGAGCGATCCCAATCTACATTGCCTTTACAGCTTGTCACATCCGCCATCAAACCGGCAAGGGATTTAATGGGCATGTCCAGGCCGACCCCAACATTAAAAAGCATCTGCTCATCACCGGGGACACCGGCCTTGAGTTGTTTCCAGTTTTTTTCCATGAGAAAACAGCAAGCTGAAGCCAGATCATCCGAGAACAAAAATTCTCTGCACGATGAACCACTGCCCCAAAGAGTCACGACTGAAGTTGCCTTTTGATCTGATGAATTATCCGGGGACGGCATGCCCAAATCCTGCATTATTTTAGAAGGAATGGGCCCAAAACGGCGCTCATCTTTTCTGATATCGTCCCATGCGCCTTTGGAGGCCAGTTTCGCCAAATGAAATTTACGCATCATCGCCGGCAAGACGTGAGCATTTTCCAAATCGAAGTTATCGTTGAAGCCGTATAGATTAGTGGGCATAAGAGGAATGAATTGGGTTCCATACTGCTTGTTATATGCCCAGCACATATAGATCCCTGCAATCTTGGCTACCGCATAGGCCTCGTTGGTAGATTCCAGAGGCCCGTTCATCAAGTCGCGCTCTTTCATTGGCTGGGCAGCCAGTTTAGGATAAATGCACGAACTGCCTAAAAAAACCAGTCTTTTCACACCATGTAAATAGCTTTGATGAATTACATTGGTTTGAATCTGTAAATTTTGATGTATAAATTCAGCAGGATAGCTCCGATTCGCATGAATACCCCCTACCCTGGCAGCCGCAAGGATTACATAAGCGGGTTTTTCAATTCTGAAAAAATCGGCCACAGCCTGTTGATTGCATAAGTCAAGCTCGGAATGATTCCGGGTCAACAGGTTATTAAATCCTGTGGATTGCAGATGGCGTAAAATAGCGGAGCCGGCCAAACCTCTATGACCGGCCACATAAATTTTTGATGATTTGTCCATTTTTATGCGTTCTCTTTTGAATAATCAAAGGTTGCTTTGCAGGACCAGACGCTCTTTTTTTCCTTCTATCAGGTCCGAATCCACCATCTGCCCGATCATTTCATCAAAAGAAATCTCAGGGCGCCAGTCAAGCTTTTTACGCGCCTTAGTTGAGTCGCCAAGCAAGTATTCCACCTCAGTAGGACGGAAATAACTTTCATCGATACGTACAAGAATATGTCCGTTTTCCGGATTAATACCCTGCTCTTGAGTACCGCTGCCACGCCACTGGACCGGAATTTTTACGCGCTCAAATGATTTTTCGACTACTTGCCTTACAGTATGCGCCTGGCCGGTGGCGATGACATAATCATCCGGCAATGAGTGTTGCAGTATCAGATACATCGCACGCACATAGTCCTTGGCATGCCCCCAATCGCGTTTGGCATCAAGGTTACCAAGAAAAAGCGTGTCCTGAAGGCCCAATTTAATTCGCGCTGCCGCCCGTGTAATTTTCCGGGTGACAAACGTTTCTCCGCGCACCGGCGATTCATGATTGAATAATATGCCATTACAGGCAAACATATTGTAGGCTTCCCGGTAATTCACAGTTAGCCAGTAAGCATAAGCTTTAGCCGCGCCATATGGACTGCGCGGATAAAAGGGAGTGTTTTCTTTCTGGGGCGTCTGCCGGACCTTGCCGAACATTTCACTGGTAGAAGCTTGATAGAAACGGGTCTTGTCCTCGAGTTTCAAAATACGCAAGGCTTCCAAAATCCGTAATGTTCCCAAAGCATTCACATTGGCCGTATATTCGGCGGTTTCAAAAGATACCTGGACATGACTTTGGGCGGCCAGATTATAAATTTCATCCGGTTGTACTTCCTGTATAATACGGATTAAATTGGCGGCGTCGGTTAAGTCACCGTAGTGCAGAAAAAAGCTGACATCTTTTTCGTGAGGATCTGTGTAAAGATGGTCAATGCGCGCCGTATTAAATGAAGAGGCCCGGCGCTTGATACCGTGAACAACGTAATCCTTTTCCAGCAAAAGCTCAGCCAAATAGGCGCCGTCCTGACCGGTAATGCCGGTAATGAGTGCCTTTTTTGTCATATTAACAGTATATAAGAACACCCAGCCCGAAGGTCAAGGGCATTTTTGACGTACTAAAAAAAATCGGCTATATTTTCAGGAAGATGAAAAAATTTAACTATAAAGGTCTTGGAATTTGAAAATCCCCTATATGCCCAAAGGTATTTTGCTTTTACGCGCATCCGCAAGAAGCAATCTGACCGATTGGCTTTTTTCGATACTGCCGATAATAACCGGCCTGCTTGGCTCCCAAATTCTGGGAACCCTTTTTGTGTGGCAATCAAACTTGCACTTGAAACGCAGTCTTGAAGCCGTTACCGATTCGGGCTGGCTGGCCATTCCGACCGGAACGGCGGCAGCAGGCCTGACAAGCCTGAAAAACGCCATAGCCGCCGGGCTATTTTATGCACTATCCGTTGGCGCTGGTTTGACGCTTCTTACCTGGGCTGTGCTCAAGCTGCACACCCGGTTGTCTGGCAAAAATCGCAATCCGTTGATTTTTATGGCGCTCATCTGGCTGGGACTGATCGTTGCCGTGAACCTTAAAGGATTTACCATCTATCCCAGCCTTTTCGTGGTCATCACTCCGGCTGTGACAGCCCTTGCGCATTATTTCACAAAACCGGAAACTAACCATAAAAGGGATAAATCCGCATGGTGGCTGCCTGTGGTTGTTTTGCTACTGCTGACAGCATTGTGGTTCACCCAGATCAGCAACAATTTGTTTATCATCGTCCGGGATCACCTTCTGTTGTCTAATTCATTAGGGCGCAGCATCAATGGCTATTACTACCGGCATACCCTTCATGCAGCAGAAGCATTTAAATCTTTCAGGCAAAAATTCCAGAAAACCTGCCGGTTAGAAATAGCAAAAGAGGATAAAAACGCATTGCGTTTAAAACGGCTTTTGACAAACAGGCAGATCCTGGAGCTAACTTCCAGTAGAGCTGATATGCCTGTGGATATCCAAGTCAAACTAACAAAAAACGAGATTGTTCTGACTCCCGCACGCGGACAGCCACTTGTGGTTGATGCAAAAGCGTTTTTTAAAAATCCCGGCTCCTGGTTTCGTCGTTTCTCCGATCAAAATGACAGGCTTAGTATATTTCGCAAAATTATCTTCGCAGGATTGCTAATAGGCTTTCCCTGCTTATTGTATCTGGCTTTTTATGGTTTTCTCAGCACCATCATACGTATCTGGGTTTATCCGGACAAAACAATAAAAGTGACAAGTTGCCTTTGCCTGATCATCGGCATTGCACTTTTTGTCCCTGTCTTAGGCGGTGTCCAGGCTGATTTTCCCAAACATCACATTGAAAAAATCCTGCACAACAGCAACTGGCCTGAAAAGGTGAGGGCTTTACGTCAAATTGAAAATCAAAAACTGGAAATTGCCGATTATCCATCCTATAAGACGCTGCTCAAAAGCGGCCAGGTTGTTGAACGGTATTGGCTGGCCAGGGCTTTAGCCATAAGCCGAAATGCAAATACCTATCAGGATCTGAGCATCCTGACCGCAGATTCCCATCCCAATGTTGTTTGCCAGGCTTTTTATGCCTTAAGCCGTAGAAAAAATCCTATAGGGATTAAAATTATTCAAAACAAACTTACCTCTACCGGTCACTGGTACGTGCAATGGTATGGATATAATGCTATGAAGGGCTTGGGATGGCGCCAGAAAAAATCAAATTAAGCACACTGCTTCAATCGGCTTTACTGATATTGGCGGTTGAAACACTGCTTTGGCTGGCAGCAACCAGGCAGATCCTGCAACCGCTGCTTCTGGTGGGGATTGCCCGCCTGATTGAAACAGCAGGTATTCTCTTTTTCATAGGCTTTTCGCAAGACGGATTCAATAAAATCGGCTTGGCGCCCGGCGCATGGATCAAAGGCATGCGCAAGGGCGCCGTCTGGTCTATTGTTTTTGCAATCATTGCCATCGCAGGAATGGGTGTCATCTGGATTGCGGGACAAAATCCGTTCTTATTGCTGCGGATACCTTTGCCCGAGAACCCGGTGGATCAAGTTCTTCTTTTTGCGGTAGTCGGTTTAATCGCCCCTTTTGCTGAAGAGATATGCTTTCGCGGCCTTTTGTATACTTATTTGCGCCGATGGGGAATAGTTTTTGCATTAGTCATAAGCACTACTGCTTTTGTCATCCCGCATGCCGCCAAAATACCCGTCACACAAATTGTCGGTGGTGTTGTTTTTGCGCTATCCTATGAGAAAACACGAAGCCTCATGACGCCCGTTGTCATTCATGTAACAGGCAATTTGGCTCTTTTCAGCCTTTCCTTCATTACTATCTAAGAGCTATCCCGGTAATGGGTTCTTGAGTCAAGAATCTTGGAAGATATCATCAACCTTTCACAACGCCCGCCTCATCAAAGGTCATCACATCATTGAAAACCTTCACGGCAGCTTGCATAACACTCGCGGCCAATGCTGCGCCGGTACCCTCGCCTAAACGCATCCCTAAATCCAGAATGGGCTTCAGATCCAGATGTTTTAACATCTGCTTATGGCCGGGTTCTTCAGACTGATGCCCGGCAAAAAGATAGTCTGTAACCGCCGGGCACAAAGTATGCGCAATCAAAGCGCCCGCCGTGGAGATAAATCCGTCAATGATCACAGGTCTGCTATAGTAGGCCCCGGCGAGTACCACACCGGCGATACCGCCGATTTCAAAACCTCCAAGCTTGCTTAACACATCCAGCCCGTCTGCAGGTTCGGGCTCATTGACTTTAAGACCCTTTAAGATCACTTCCTTTTTATGTTGCAAACCGCTGTTGTCCAGGCCAGTGCCCGCTCCCACCATCTCGTCCGCATCGGCGCCGGTAATCGCCATGCCAATTGCAGATGAAGATGTGGTATTGCCGATTCCCATATCCCCCGTGCACACGGCTTGGATGCCATCTTCAAACAAGCTGCCTGCCAAATTGAATCCGGTAAGTATGGCTTTTTTTGCCTGGGAACGGTCCATCGCCGGTCCGCCGGTAAAAGATGCTGTCCCATTTCCAACCTTTTTGACCTTCAGACGACGGCCGCCTTTTATGGAATTAATATCCAGATCAGGAATAATACCCATATCCACAACCCAAACCTGCGCGTCCACATGACGCGCCATGGCGTTTATTCCAGCCCCGTTTGCCAAAAATGTGGTAACCATCGACGCTGTTACTTCCTGGGGAAAAACGCTGATGCCTTCTGTGGCGACTCCATGATCCGCCGCCATGACCAAAACACCTTTAATATCCACAACCGGCTCAAGGGTCCGCTGAATAGCACATATCTTTTCAGCAATGTCATGCAGCCGCCCCAAAGCCCGGTAAGGCATTACCAGTTGCGCCGTCCTTTTTCGCGCCTTTTCCATCCAGGCTTGGTTAACAGGTTTGATGCCCTCGATAATCTCCTCAATAAATTCCGGCCTATTCATCTTATATCCTCCATAAAATATACGTTTTCGGCAACCGCATGATCAAGTTATGCTGATTTTTATCCGATTGCCTGGTTTTGGCGGACCTTCCATTTCCGTATTTTGCAAATGCCTCTCAGGGGCTTTAAAGTTTGCCTTTTGCACGATGTATCAGCCCAATTTTCGGATGGCATTATTCCTTGTCCTCTGTTTTTATCTTTAGTTGAAAATGTGCACCGGGTCAAAATGAAAACAGGCCGGACTTTGCCAAACCTGATTTTGCTTTTTGATAATAAAAAGGGTTTTAAAGGTTACAAAGCTCTATTTTCTTCCGATACTATACCGAAAAAGGGCGCAAAAAAAAGAAAAATCATAAAAGGCGGATTAGAATAAGGCAGATTAGAATCAAGACAGCTAAGGCGATTTGTGTTAAATAATATATCATCTTGCATGTCTTTTTCCCGTCTTGTGTGTTATGCCAAAGGTTCGAATACGTAAAGTATGCAAACTTTGGCATGCCTTGAATACGAAAAAAATCTAAGCCCAATATGGTATCTGTTAAGATGTTATTTTTTTTGCGCCAATCGCCTAAGTTTTGCGCCAAAGCCGTTATTGCGTAAAAAAAGCGCACCGGATAACGATAAAATAAAAACAAAATAAGGCTTGGCCTTAAAACGCATTCATGTTAGTAATTGAGTTTTTTAAAAGCCTGTCCGGCCATCCATTAATGGACCGGCATTTAACCAATTACTACCATATATAGTGTATAAGAGGAGCGAGGAGTAAAACTGATGGGCAAAGGTGATCGCCGAACCAAACGAGGCAAAATATGGCGTAGTTCAACAGGAAAGTCCAGACCTAAAAAGTCTAAGAAAGATAAAAAAAATCAGAAGGAAAAATAATTCGTAAAAGATCTTGCTACCAAGCTGATGCAAAAAGAGGGGCTGCCGATTAGAAGAATAACACCTTTGAATATCTGTGTGTCTAAGGGCTTGATGGTCATTTATCGTTAAACAATGCTATAGTGTCTTCAGCAATATGGCGTTTACAATCTGTATCACCATGAAAGTGAACAGCTTCATCGGAGGAGCTATATTTAATACTGCAGTCGTATTTAACGGCTACACTATTCATAATCTTTGACAAAATTTCAAGGTTTAAATTTTTGCGGTATACAGGTAATCCTTTCATTTCATTCACTCCATTTTTTATGTCATTTTTTCTCTTGCTAAAAAACCAATAAATTTTCCCGATTTCCTTGTATTAGTTGTTTGCAAGCAACATGCCAA
The DNA here is from genome assembly GCA_024230435.1 of Desulfobacteraceae bacterium. Classification (GTDB taxonomy): domain Bacteria; phylum Desulfobacterota; class Desulfobacteria; order Desulfobacterales; family Desulfosarcinaceae; genus UBA2230. The sequence goes on along the minus strand of JAAERL010001056.1, from coordinate 18,259 downwards.
AAGAAAAAAAACATCTTCCTTTTAATAATGCGCCGTTATCAAAAGATTTATTTTTTTTTTGTCAAACACTGTGATTTTATGGTCAACGGTCATTGGCAACTTAGTTGCCGTTATAACCTTTTTTGCATAACTTTTTTGTAACATCAGGATACATCAAAACGGGTGTGTCTCAGCTTTTACACAAAACAGATCGAAAGGCAAAACCGGCCACTGAAAACACGAAATATGCAGGGGAAATGCTTGAAAATTATGTTTATATGCCGTGACATTTTTCGATTTTCGCCCGGCAAATGCGTAAAAATTGGGACACACCTATCAAAACAGTGCAACTGATTTACGGCGATTATTGTTTAATCTAAGGGCCGTAGAAGATGCGAATATACCACTTATGCTTGTCCTTAAATTCGGTTTCGTTATGTTGCGTCAATATGCACAGACAATGAGTATGCACCCATTGACGCGCCTTGAAAAACGAATCCAAATCCGGCGCAATAACGTCTATATTGGTATCTTCCAAGACCCTAACCGGTCGCTTTTCTCATCAACGCCCGCCCGATAAACCTAACTTTTTCACCCAACGGGAAGCGGCTTGAAACTGTATTGACAACGCCCCGGGTAAAGCGTGTACGCTTGGAGTAGTCTATCTTCACATCCACAATTACAGGCATATTTTTTTTTGAAAAGGCCAATGCCTGCGTAATTATCCCATCAATTTGCTCATTGTTTTTCAAATTTAAATACGTTGCACCCACGGCATCCGCCACCCCTTCAATTCCGATCTTGCCTATGATGGTACAGGTCTTGCGGTTGTAAGAAATTTTCTGTCCTTGAGCAATCTGAGCTAATTCACCGTCATAAAACACAAAATAAACAACTCCCAGGTTTTCAGTGGATGCCGTTAAAATTTCCATACAGGTCATTAAAAACCCGCCATCACCTACAATGCCCACTACGGTTTTTCCAGGATTGGCCAATTTTGCTCCGATGACTGCAGGCACACAGTACCCCATGCAGTTAAAATCCGATGGGCTGATAAAATGTTTGGATTTTATGTTGGTTAATAGCTCAGCGCAAAGAAAGGTGTGGTTTCCATCGTCGGCAATGGTAATGGCGTCAGAGGCAAGCTGCTTACGCAGGGAATCGAAAAACAAAGCAGGATTAATCTTATCCGTTCTATAAGATCGCCAGCTTTCCAAATACTGCAGCTTGTCTGATGCAATTCTGGATTCGATAGCCTGCCTGCATATCGTTGGCGGTGAAGTTTGCAAATTTTCCAGCAACGCCTGCAAGGCAGCACCGGCCTCGGCCTCGATGGCCACTTTTGCCGTATAATTTTTATGAAAAACCATCGGATTGATATCAATATGGATCAGGTTTTCGGGCACTTTCACCCCATAGCCGCCTGTTGGAATTTCGCTGAAGCGGGTTCCTGCAGCCAACAGGCAATCACAGCCGGCAAAAGCGTTCTCAGCGGCAGGAACAGCAGCATTGCTAAATCCCATACCGGTGTGCAAAGGATGATTTGCGGGAAAAACACTCAATCCTTGCAATGTGGTGGCCACCGGTGCTTGCAGTAATTCAGCCAGCCGCATGGAATATTGCGGACAATCACGGCTGCCCCATCCCAAAAACATACCTGGCTTACGGGCCTGCCTTAGCAAATTTGCCGCTGTATGTATTAACTGCCTATCCGGCGCAGGCGGCAGGGGCACTACAGGACCACCGGCAGGTAAATGCCCCGCATCACCCTTGAATAGGAGAATATCCGCTGGAATCTCCACAAAAACCGGTCCGGGCTCACCGGATACAGCCACCGAATAGGCTTCAAACAAAGTTGACACAATATCTTGATGGGACCGGATCAAATAGCTTTGTTTGGTAATCGGCTCCATCAGGTGCTGCAAATCCAGATCATGCAATTGATAGGCATGACGGCAATCCCTTCTCACCCCTCCTGAAATTACCAGCATTGGAATACCTGCTAAAAAGGCCTCTCCAATACCGCTCATGGCATGGGTAACGCCTGCGGCCGGAACAATGACCAACACGCCGATATGATCCGTTGTCCGGCTTAAAGCATCGGCCATAAAAGCCGCGCCCGCTTCATGAGTCACCAATACGGGACGAATTTTTTTGGATCGGCTCAACTCATCGTAAAGCTCGGTGACATGGACCCCGGGAATGCCAAAAGTATGGCGCACGGGCAGTTTTTCCAACGCGTAAACCGTCAACCGTGCGCCTGTTTTTCGAATACTTTTTTTTTTAAATTGCTTCTTTGATTTCTTGACAGATGTTGTGTCTTTCATCCTTGCTCCTTTATATGGCCCGTGATTTGTCAGGGGCCATATTTTTTAAGGTAATCATTTAGTATCATCCATATCTGAATGGACACTATTTAAAGCCGATTCGGAACGTTTTTCAGAACGATATGCAAATGAGTTGAAAAATACGTTTTCGATAAAGCCGTTGCGATAAGCAAAGGCATTGTTGATGGACCAATTAGTTGATGCCGACCCTCGATATTAAAAAATGATCCTGGCCGTTAGATTTAAATATATTCCTTGCTAATGCATTGATACTAAAGATATATAGACAACGAAACTATTTAATTCTCTTATAAAAATGGGGATAGCAGATAGGAATTGATTATGAACGACAGTTCTGATTGGAAGCCAATAAGCCACTTATCTCTATTTACAAAATTAATTGATGATTGGGTGAGAATTTTAGATGAGCAGTATCAAACCATTTTACCTGCAAGAGACAAGCCTCACATAATGGCCAAAGTCGAGGATGATGGGGGAAGGGGGCATTTATGGGAACCTCAACCTCTATACACACCTAACCCATACATATTTATGAAAAGGAGTTTAGGCGATTTACAGTTAAAGAATATACCATCTTGTATGTCTTTTTTCCCGTCTTGTGCATTATGCCAAAGCCCGAATACGTTAAGTATGCAAACTGATCAGCAAAACTTTGGCGCGCCTTGAATACGAAAAAAAATCGAAGCTCAATCTGGTATATTCTTTTCCGCCAATCGCCTTAGTTAAAAAAACTGTTCTTTGTTGTGTTGTGCGCTTTTATTGTTTTGACAATGGCGCCCAAATTTTTTTGCTGTAAATTTTAAGGAGAAAAAATGAAGAAAAAATGTGCTTTCTTAGGGATGTTATTATTGCTTGCAATTTTTACAAGTAACGGACTTGCTTCCCCAGCCATAATCGGCGCAGTCGATACGCCAGATTACGCTTATGGAGTAGCTGTTTCCGGCGATGTTGCCTATGTGGCTGATGATAGCAGCGGTCTTCAGATAATAGATATAAGCGATCCAGAAAATCCTGCCACAATCGGCGCAGTCGATACGCCAGGTTACGCTTATGGAGTAGCTGTTTCCGGCGATGTTGCCTATGTGGCTGATGGTTACAGAGGTCTTCAGGTAATAGATATAAGCGATCCAGAAAACCCTTCCATAATCGGCTCAGTCAATACGCCCGGTCTCGCTTGGGGAGTAACCGTTTCCGGCGATGTTGCCTATGTGGCTGATTATGACAGAGGTCTTCAGGTAATTGATATCAGTAATCCAGAAAATCCTGCCATAATCGGCTCGGCCGATACGCCCGGTTCCGCTTGGGTAGTAACTGTTTCCGGCGATGTTGCCTATGTGGCTGATGGTCCCTGCGGTCTTCAGGTAATTGATATCAGTAATCCAGAAAATCCTGCCACAATCGGCGCAGTCGATACGCCAGGTTACGCTTATGGAGTAGCTGTTTCCGGCAATGTTGCCTATGTGGCTGATAGTGGCAGCGGTCTTCAGGTAATAGATATAAGCAATCCAGAAAACCCTGCCATAATCGGCGCAGTCGATACGCCAGGGCGCGCTCGGGGAGTTTTCGTTTCCGGCGATATTGCCTATGTGGCTGATTGTGGCAGCGGTCTTCAGATAATAGATATAAGCGATCCAGAAAACCTTGCCATAATCGGCGCAGTCGATACGGGATGGGCTTGGGGAGTAACCGTTTCCGGCGGTGTTGCCTATGTGGCTGATGGTACCAGCGGTCTTCAGGTAATAGATATAAGCGATATAGAAAACCCTTCCATAATCGGCGCAGTCGATACGCCAGGTTCCGCTTATAAAGTAGCTGTTTCAGGCAGTATCGCCTATGTGGCTGATTATGACAGAGGTCTTCAGGTAATTGATATTAGCAATCCAGAATACACTGCCATAATCGGCTCGGTCGATACGCCCGGTTACGCTTATGGAGTAGCCCTTTCCGGCGATGTTGCCTATGTGGCTGATGGTTACAGCGGTCTTCAGGTAATTGATATCAGCAATCCAGAAAACCTTGCCATAATCGGCGCAGTCGATACAAGATGGGCTTGGGGAGTAACCGTTTCCGGCGATGTTGCCTATGTGGCTGATGATCAAAGCGGTCTTCAGGTGATAGATATAAGCAATCCTGCCAACCCTGCCATAATCGGCTCGGCCGATACGCCCGGTTCCGCTCGTGAAGTAACTGTTTCCGGCGATATCGCCTATGTGGCTGATTATGACAGAGGTCTTCAGGTAATTGATATCAGCGATCCAGAAAACCCTGCCACAATCGGCTCGGTTGATACGCCCGGTTACGCTAAGGCAGTAGTTGTTTCAGGCAATGTCGCCTATGTGGCTGATGGTTTAAGCGGTCTTCAGGTAATTGATATCAGCGATTCTGCCGCCCCTGCCATAATCAGCTCGATCGATACGCTTAACGCTTGGGCAGTAGCCGTTTCAGGCGGTGTTGCCTATGTGGCTGATGATGGAAGCGGTCTTCAGGTGATAGATATCAGCGATCCTGCCGCCCCTGCCATAATCAGCTCGGTCGATACGCCAGGTAACGCTTTGGCAGTAGCCGTTTCAGGCGGGGTTGCCTATGTGGCTGATTTTTATAGCGGTCTTCAGGTAATTGATATCAGCGATTAGTTGTAAAGTTTAAGGCAGGTAAAAACCTCAAAGAACCCAAAAAATAACATTAAGGCGATTTGCAGTTAAAGAATATACCATCTTGTATTTCTTTTTCCCGTCTTGTGCGTTATGCCAAAGCCCGAATACGTCAAGTATGCAAACTGATCATCAATCTTTGGCGCGCCTTGAATACGAAAAAAAATCGAAGCTCAATCTGGTATATTCTTTTCCGCCAATCGCCTAAACGAGGGACAAATGAAAAAAATACTCATTTTTTTATCGGAATATTTTTTTTAATAATTGAAAATTGGTAGTGCTCCGAATGTAAGGATGGCGTAAGTGAAAAATATACGATCATGAAAAAAGCACGCATTTTCTAACCCACTAATATCTTGTTGTTTTTAATCCTTGCATTCAGGGGTTTTTGTCCAAAACCGCGAAATTTCCCGCAGCCACCTCTAAAGCCTTGGTGTCCACGCGTTTAGGCGGTAAAATTGATTTTGATAACAGATCTTGCCGACTTGATAACTTGTTGAATATACATAATATATAAAATTACGAAAACTCAAGTTTTGCTCAAAAAGGTTAGACTCTCGCAAACGTATGGTACAAAAGGCATTAGCGGGGCGGCAACGATTCTTGCGATAAACAGCCACAATTATCAGCCACAAGAAAAACGACCGTTTTTCTTGTGGCTGGTCGATAACGTGGATTTTTATAAAAAAATAGCCAAAAAACCCATTCAAAAAAACAAAGCAAAGTTGTTGCCGGTTATTTGTCTTGGTTTTTAACTGGTTGCAAGTTTTTTAAGCATATCTGAATGGACACTATTTAAGCATATCAAGTGCCTGGGTCACAATGTTATCGGCAGTGAAGCCAAATTTTTCAAGAACAGTACTTCCCGGAGCAGATGCGCCGAAACTGTTCATGGCAATGATTCGGCCCTGAACGCCGGCATAGCGTTCCCAGCCCATAGAAATTCCAGCCTCGATGACCAGGCGTTTTTTGACATTTGACGGCAAAACTTCTTCTTTGTAAGTATCTGACGTTTTTTCAAACAAATCCCAACTGGGCATATTAATAACGCGTGCGGCTATACCTTTTTCAGTCAGCACTATTTGAGCTTCCAAGGCGGCGTGAACTTCCGCTCCGCTGGCGATAAGCAGTATATCAGGCGTGCCTTTACTATCGGAAAGGATATAAGCGCCCTTAACAAGCTTTGCGTTTGTCATAACGCGTGGCAGAACGGGTAGTTTCTGGCGGCTCAAGGCCAGGGCCACTGGTTGATCATTGCTATTGACGGCCTGAATCCAGGCATCGGCGGTTTCGTTGGCATCGCAGGGGCGAAGAACGCTCAGATTGGGAATTGTACGCAAAGAGGCCAAATGCTCCACCGGCTGATGGGTGGGCCCGTCTTCTCCAACAGCGATGGAATCATGGGTAAAGACGTAGATCAGGGGCAGTTTCATCAAGGCCGCAACACGTATGGCCGGACGCATGTAGTCGGCAAAAACGAGAAATGTGCCTCCGAAGGGCCGGATGCCGCCATGCAAAAACATCCCCGACATAATAGCCGCCATGGAATGTTCACGTACACCAAAACGGATGTTACGGCCCTCATAGGACTGCTTTTGGAATTCGCTAATGCCGTTCAAATAGGTTTTATTTGAAGGCGCAAGGTCAGCTGATCCACCCATCAGTGCGGGAATACGTTGGGCCAGGGCGTTTAAAACTTTTCCTGAGGCGGCCCTGGTAGCAATCGCGCCATCGTTTTGGGCAAAATTTGCAAGCCCTGCCTTCCAATCCAGAGGAAGAAAACCGCTAATGGCGTTGAGCCATTTATCGGCCGGCTCAGGATGCGCCTTAGTGTATTCTTTAAACAGAGCCTGCCATTTTTCTTCAGCAGCACTGCCTTTTGTTACCACCTTGGCGCAGTGATCCTTTACTTGCGGCGGAACACAAAATTGCTGGTTACGGTCAAATCCTAAAAAGTCTTTGGTAAGACAGACCTCTTCTTGCCCAAGAGGTGCGCCGTGGGCATCTGCGCAACCTTGTTTATTGGGGCTGCCGTAGGCGATATGAGTTTTTAGAACAACCAGCGAAGGTTTCTGATCTTGCGCCTTGGCAGCGATTAAAGCCTGTTCGATAGCATCAATATCATTGCCGTCTTCAACTGTGAGCACATGCCAGTTGCAAGCTTGGAAACGTTTTTGAACATCTTCTGTAAAGGTAATATCCGTGGAACCTTCTATGGAAATTTCATTGTCATCGTAAATGCAAATCAAACGCCCCAGGCCCAAATGTCCGGCAAAGGATACGGCCTCGGCCGCTACGCCCTCCATCAGGTCGCCATCACCACACATCACATAGGTATAATGATCCACAATGTCATACCCGGGCTTGTTGAAACGTGCAGCCAGATGCCGTTCAGCCATTGCCATGCCAACAGCGTTGGCAATGCCCTGGCCAAGTGGGCCGGTGGTTGTTTCAATTCCGGGAGTATGGCCATACTCCGGGTGCCCTGGTGTTTTGCTTGCCCATTGGCGAAAATTTTTAATGTCTTTTAGGCTCAGGCTGTAACCTGTAAGGTGGAGCAAGCTATAAACCAGCATGGAGGCATGGCCGCCTGACAAAACAAAACGATCCCGGTTGGGCCAATCCGTATTAACAGGGTTATGGTTCATTACCCGAGTCCAGAGCACATAGCCGGCAGGGGCCAGTCCCATGGGTGCGCCGGGATGTCCAGAATTTGCTTTTTGGATAGCATCCATGGCCAGGGTGCGAATGGTGTTAATGCAACATTGATCGAGCTGCGAATCTTTTTGATCTGGACGGGTTTGCATTTTTTCAGGTCTCCTTTGGACTTTATTGATCAATTTGTATTCTAATTTGTATTATAATTTGTATTATAATTAGTACTATAGATTGTAGAATATTGCAGGTTGAAGAAATATTCACTTTTGCCTGGCTTGATACACTGGATCGGCGCCTATTGCAAGTGAGATTGGAACCTGCAGGCAATCAGCGCCTATAATCCCCTCAGCCACTCCGGTTTCAAGGTCACCTGTCCGTTCAGAGCCTTGTCGATCAATGCCAGCACTGCTGTTTTATCTTTAGGAAGCCGCGCCTTAATGGGCAGATAGTTCGAGGCATGGTTGGCATGAAACAGCCCCTTGCTCAGGCTGGTATTGGCAAATATGGTGCGAAGTTCTATAAGCATCTTCTCAGGTTCAATCAGTTCAAAGCGCCCGGTTGTGTAATCTTCATACAAAGGTGTGCCAGGAACCAGCATAAGGCTTAGCGCTCCAATATAATTGGGGTCCATGGCCGTGAGCACCTTGCCGGTGGCTTCAGCGTGGGTCAAAGAGCGTTGCGCTCCGGCAATGCCCAAAATAACGGTTACGGATAATTTGAATCCGGCTTCTTTGGCCTTGCGGGCCATGGCAATCATCTTTTGGGAATTGGCCCCCTTGTTTATGGCTTTGAGAGTTTCGTCATCCCCTGATTCGAGCCCCATGTATAAAATCTGCAAGCCTTTTTCCCTAAGCTGAACCAATTGTTCGGGAGTTTTCATATCCAAGCTTTTCGCATTAGCGTAAGCTCCGATACGTGTAACCCAGGGCAGCTTCCTGCCGATAGATTCCAGAATATTAAGCAAACGCTTTTGGGGAATAATCAATGCATCGCCGTCACATAGGAAAATCCGTCTTTGCCTGCGGCAATGCCGTGCTGCAAAAGCGATATCGGACATAATGATGTCATCGGTTTTAATTTTAAACCGTTCGCCGCGATAGGTTCTGCAAAACGTGCATTTATTGCGCGAGCAGCCTACAGTTACCTGCAGCAAAATACTGTTAGCTTCACTGGGCGGTCTGATAATATTTCCTTCGTAGTGCATGTCGATCAAAAATTCCTTTCAAATTCTACCGGTCGGCCGGTTGACAATGATATCACAATAAAGGTAAATTTTGTTTATTCCTTAAAAATGGCCAATATCTGTTTATCAGATGATACCCATACCTGCCATTTCCAAGGTATGATAAAATAATACGGTCATGAACCGGCTGCAACCCTAAACAACTTTCCACTATATGTAACACAGAACCTTGTCCGCCCAAGTGTTAACAGTCCTTGCTTTGGTTCTTGTTGCATTAAAAAAATGGAGGCCACTATGCCAAAGCAACTTTGGGCTCCAACGGATCAAAGAATTCAATCCACCAATATGTACGCTTTCATGCATTGGATCAATAAGCGATTCAATCAGGATTTTAAAGACTATTCCCGGCTTTACCAGTGGTCCATAGACCATATCCCCGACTTTTGGGCTGCCTGGTGGGATTATGTCGATTTGCAAAATAGTCAATCTTACACACAAGTTATCGATGATCTTTCTAAAATGCCGGGTGCGAAATGGTTTGAAGGTGCGCGGCTAAACTTCGCCGAGCATCTGCTCAGGTATCGCGACGATCAGACCGCGCTGATTTTTTATGGTGAAGAACAAGTTCGCCGCAAAATAAGCTATGCCGAATTGTATACCGAAGTGGCGCAGGTCCAGGCTGCATTGAAGGCCATGGATATTGAGCCCGGCGATCGTGTGGTTGGATTTATGCCGAATATGCCGCAAACCATTGTGGCCATGCTTGCCGCCACGGGATTGGGAGCCACATGGTCAAGCTGCTCACCGGATTTTGGCATTAAAGGTGTATTGGACCGGTTCGGTCAAATCAAACCAAAGGTGCTTTTCACGGCCGATGGTTATTTTTTCAAAGGCAAACGTCTCGACAGCTTGGAGCGCATTGCCCAAGTTACAACCCGGATTCCGTCCATCCAAAAAGTTGTAGTGGTACCTTACACGCAAGATCAGCCGCATATCAGCAGCATTGCCAACGCGGTTCATTATGGCAAATTCAAAATCGAAACCGCCACTGAGGCCGAATTCGTCCAGCTCGGTTTCGACCACCCCCTCTATATCATGTACTCTTCGGGCACAACCGGTCTTCCCAAATGCATGGTGCAAAGCGCGGGTGGCATTTTATTGCATCACCTCAAGGAGTTGATCCTTCATACGGACCTGAAGCGCGAAGACACCATTTTTTATTTTACAACTTGCGGCTGGATGATGTGGAATTGGCTGGTCAGCTCATTGGCTGTGGGCGCAACACTGGTTCTGTTTGACGGCAATCCGTTTCACCCCTCGCCCAAAACTCTTTGGAAGATGGCCGAGGACGAAAAAATTACGGTTTTCGGTACCAGCGCAGGTTATATTGAAGCCCTGCAAGCCAGCGACCTCAAACCGGCTGATGAATTCGATCTTTGTGCTTTGCGAGCTGTTTTATCCACCGGATCACCTTTGAGCGAGGAAGGCTTCGAGTTTGTTTACCGTCATATCAAATCAGACGTGCAACTGGCGTCCATTGCAGGCGGGACAGATCTTAACGGTTGCTTTGCCCTGGGCAATCCCATGGGACCAGTTTATGCCGGAGAACTTCAATGCCGGGCATTGGCCATGAAAGTGGAAGCCTTTGACGAAAACGCAAAGTCTATCATCGGCCAACTAGGCGAACTGGTTTGCTGTGCGCCCTTTCCTTCAATGCCCATTTATTTTTGGAATGATAAGGACGGAAAAAAATACCATCGCGCTTATTTTGATGTTTACCCCAATGTGTGGCGGCACGGAGATTTTATAGCCGTAACCGAACGCGGCGGCGTTGTAATGTATGGACGCTCGGACGCTACTTTAAATCCGGGCGGAGTTCGAATCGGAACTTCTGAAATCTACCGCCAAGTCGATACCGTGGAAGAAGTCGAAGATTCAGTGGTTGTCGGTCAAAACTGGAAAAACGATACACGCGTGATCCTTTTTGTCAAACTGGCTCAAGATCAAGAGCTTACCGAAACGTTAATCAAAGATATCAAAAATGCCATACGTTCCAATACTTCACCGCGCCACGTGCCGGCCAAAATTATTCGCGTTCCGGACATTCCTTATACCCTGAATATGAAAAAAGTGGAGCTGGCCGTGCGCAAAATCATCCATGGCCAGCAAGTAGAAAATAAAGAAGCCCTGCGCAACCCGGAATGCCTCGATTATTTTGCGCACATAAAAGAATTGGAAGAGGAATAAGGGGTCCTGAAATTCAAACAAAACGGCACTATCTGGCAAATTGGCCGATTCGCCGATTCGCCGATTCGCCGATGGACGCTATGAAAGCAAAGCGTCAGCACCAGCCTGATCGGCTACCGCTTTTTTCAGCTCGGCAGATGCCTGATGCAATACGGGGATGCTCTTTGCAGCCGCGGACACGGTTTGTTCGGCAATTTGGTCAGCCTTTGCAATGGCGTCGAGAAAAGTATTTTTAGAATCGATAAGCTTGTCCATTTCCGAGATCATTTTCAATCCCAGGTTACCGACATATTCCACATTGTCGCGAGTCATTTCAGCTCCGGCCTGGAGCAGATCTGTGACCATTTCCTGTGTAGCCGAGGCCGCTTCGGCAATCTGGCGGGCTTCTTGCTGGACGACAATCAGGGCATAAAGATTCGTCAAAATCGGCGATGCCTGATCACGCATCATCGACACGGTATCGCGCAATTCGAAATTGGTTGTTACACTGGTGCGTAAACCGGTAAGCACCTGCAAAAATATTTGCTCGTTGCCCCTTAAAAACAAAGCCCTTTTGCTCACACGGCTCATGGCGTTCATTATCTTTTGCTTGTGTTCTTCAGGCGCGCTTTGGTGACGTTGTTTAAGCGCCTCGAGGACAAGTTCAGCTTCATATGCCTTGAGTTCCATATCAATGATCAGTTTTTTCAATTCCTCGGATTGGGTCATGATGGCGGCGTTATTTTCATCCAGGCGCACCAATCCACCGTCCATCGCCATAAGCAGGCCGTCGATTTCATCGCTGATGGGCCGGAACTTATCGGCTACTTTCCCAAGCAAATCACCCATCAAGGGAATCCCCCGCATTTTGCGGATAATAGAATTTTTAAACCCTTTTGAGCTGTATTGCTGGGAAACTTTGACTTGTTCTTTAAACGGGCGAGGATCGAATTTATCCATTAGGCCGCGCATTTGCTTGATCTGATTTGGTAGAGGATTGTGAGAACCATCGCTTACCTTATTCATCATTTCACTAACTGTGGCCTTGCGCATTTCAAAAAAGCCGTTGACCTTGTTTTGGGCGTCCTGGCCGATCCGGGTCAGCTCGGCAAGGACATTCAGGTCATCAGGGGCTTCAAGCACCCTTTGCGTTAGAGCCGAGGCAGACACCCGTGCGGCATTTAAAATTTCCGGCGAGGCTTTTTCAGGAGGCCGCGGAATAATTTCACCCGCCGGTTTAACGGCAGGGGGCATGTGATGCATTGGCGGACCGTTATTTGCGGTAGTCCGGGAATCGTTCATATTACTCTCCTTTTAGCTAATACGCTCTTATATTTTGTAATCGATTTTAATTCTTGGAAGACCCTAAAAGACGGTGTCCGGTCAAAAAGTCCTAAATCATAAATCATTTAAGAAAATAAACATATACGATACCGATCCCTATAGCCAAAAGGATAAGAATCAGTCCGGAACTTTTTCCCATTTTTTTGTTAATCCGATTTTTTACGATGAATAGTGCGGTCCATATGCAACATGCGTTTCAGTGTGCCCGTGTCCATACGTAATTTCTGCAAATTATTTTGCTGAAATCCTTGATAAACGTCCTTTAAATTACTTTCAAATGACTTGAGCGTCATTTCAATGCTACCTTCATCTTCGGTTGTTAATACCCCGCAGCGGTCTTTGTCTGAGGCCAGATGCGTGTAGTCCTGGATAATGGGCATGACTTTTTGAAATTGACTTAAAAACCTGTGCGCCCGGCGTATATCATCAGGATCTTCTTTAAAATTACGAAAAATCTTATCCGACAGGCTGCAGATATTTAATACCAGTTGCCTGATAGGTGTATTGGGCACTGAAGGCGCCAGCCTTCGAAGCTTGTTTAACTGCCTGCGCTGCAATCTGATCTGCTCGGTTAGCTGCGCTAAACCAGCGGCTGTGCCGCTTGTAATCTTACGAACCCTTGTGCGGTATGCACGGCGCAGAACGAATTTTACCCCCAGGTAAATCACTAAAGTGTTCACCAGGCATAACCATATGGGCCAGCCAATCAATATTAAAGTTCCCAGAAACGACCCTGCCCCTGCAATTCCCGCTATTAGCTCCGCTTTGTTCGAATTCATAAACACCTATTTCAATCTTTTTTTAAAAAATACTTAAAGTTGCGCTTTATCATACTTATTAGAACCGGGTTTGTCCATAAATTCGCCTTCATCTCAATAGAAAAAATTCTGACAAAATGCCCAATCTTCAAATTTTTTTCGACTATATCGTGTTGACAACGATATTTTTTTTATTTATGGTGCGTTTATAATTATTTATTCGGTAAACATATTTATCTGACGACATTTTGAAGAAAGCTTTCCAATGGACCACACAGATCTTGCAATTCTCAAAGCCCTGCAAATCAACGGACGCCAAAAGCACAACGAATTGGCCCGCAGGTTAAAAATTGCTCAATCAACGGTTTCAGAGCGTGTGCGCCGGATGGAGAGCAATGGAACGATCAAAGGTTATAAGGCCATCATCGGTACCGGCCAATTGGGCCTTACAGTAAAAGCCTTTATTTCCATCCGTCTGGGCAGGCATGAAAAGGAAACCATTCAAATGTTCGAAGAGCAGATTCGTCAAATTCCTTACGTGCAGGCCTGCTACCATCTTACCGGGCGCTACGACTATATGCTGCATGTCCTGGCTGCAGATTTGAATGAATTGGGTAATTTGGTCAAAAACGTCATTTCCGAGCTGCCTGGCTTTCTCACATCGGAAACCTTTGTAATTTTTTCCGAAATCAAGTCTGAGGCAAGCATACCCATTGACGAACCGCCGGATCAAACCAGCCTGTCTTGATCTGATCGCCGGGCGCTTCCTGTTAATAACCGTCTCGAAAATCGATGACACAATAAATAAAAGGGTTAAGGAGAAAAGAGAAAAAAATGAAAAAGAAAAAGCTTTCAATCAATGATTTTATGAAAATGAAAAAAGAGGGCAGCAAGATTGCCTGGTTGACCTCTTATGATTTTCCCACGGCCCAATTTGCCGAAACCGCGGGAATGGATATGATTCTGGTAGGCGACAGTCTGGGAATGTGCGTTTACGGCTATGACGGCACGGTTCCGGTAACCATGGACCAATGCATAATGCACTGCGAAGCGGTAAGACGGGCAGCGCCGAATACTTTTGTAGTAGGCGATATGCCCTTGGGCAGCTACCAGGTAAGCGATCCCGAAGCTGTAAAAAACGCGATTCGTTTTCTTAAAGAAGCCAATGTGGACGCGATCAAGTTAGAAGGCGGCACAAGGGTGGTCTCACGCATTAAAGCTATTGTTGATGCAGGTGTATTGGTCATCGGTCATATCGGTTTAACCCCCCAAAGTTCTGGCCAGCTTGGCGGTCACAAGGCCCAGGGACGTACAGCCGATGCAGCTCAAATGGTTATTGAAGATGCTCTGGCCGTTGAAAAGGCAGGCGCCCATATGTTGTTGGTGGAAGCTGTTCCGCCGGAAGTAACCGCATATATTGCCAGCAAGCTTAAAATTCCCGTACTTTCCATCGGAGCCGGAGCTGAATGTGACGGACAATTATTGATTGTTTCAGACCTTATTGGCCAGTTTACGGCGTTTACTCCTAAATTTGTTAAAAAATACGCCAATGTCGCCGAAATTATCACGGAAGCCATGCGCTGCTACGTAGCTGATGTAAAAGAGGGTAATTTTCCTGAAGACGAGCATTGCTACCATATGTTGGCTGGAGAGGCTGAAAAACTTCAAACAATAATTAAAGATAAAAAATAGTGCCCAATCCGGAAATTGAATGGGTACCGAATCAAACGAGGAGACCACTATGACCGATTTAAGAGATAAGCTGAAAATATCTTCCCAAAGGATAGATGAAATCAACGCTTTTTTGCTTGACCCCAACAACGAACTTATCAATAAGCTGCTTGAAATTGTGGAAAAGTTCGGCGGGCCGGACGAAATCAACCGTAAAGCCGAGCAAGCCGGAAAGCTGGACAATTTATTGGATCGCCTCAAATCAAAAAACTCCGCTTATGTCGCCGATCTGGAATGGCTCAGGACCCAGGCCGAAAGCAACGCCTTTATCTCTGTTGCCGATTACCGCCGGAAAATCATTGGCGGCCAGGCTGACAGCATGACTTTTAACAAAGACAATGCGGTAACCTTGGAAATTTCAGCCTTGCAATATTTTCCTTGGATTATTGCTCAGGCCAAACAGAGTATCGCCCAGGGCCAATTGATGCCCGGACGGTTTATCCGTGTCCGGAATATGAAAGAGCAAGTCGAAGACGACGACATCCTGGCCGTAGCCGCCGCCATGAAGATTGCCGGCGCAAGCTACGTGGAAACTCTGGACACTAAAGGCACGGACGGCTCCAACGTTCATCTGGGCGGCCCGGAAACAATTACGGGCTACTTTGGCGGAGTAGGATCTCCAAACGATTACCCCCTTAAATGGGTGGAAGAATATCTGCATTACTACACAACCTACGGCGTCACACAGGTCCTGAACATTAATCCTGGAACGGTTTTTCTGGGCTATATGCTTCACAAGCTGGGCATCAACAATGAATTCAAAATATCGGTGTTCATGGGTAACGACAATCCTTTTGCCGTTTTGTGGACCCTGATGGGGGCCCGTTTGTTTAGCCGGCCGGACGGCACCACCAGCCTTATCGGATTTAATTTTTCCAATTCAGTAAACAACGAAACCATTAAATACTCAGATGTTATCCGCAACGCCATGGATCTTACCCAGGTTGTACGCTTTGAGCACCACATCACCGAAACCTACAAATCCATTGTTCGCCAGCCTTACCTGAGGCGCGATGAGTTGGTTGAAATTGCCTCTGAGGTGCCAAATATTTCGGCCAAGCACGAGGGTGCTGATCCCGAAGTTGAACAACAACGCGAACATGCATCCAACATTCTGGATTATTTTGTGCCGAAACAAGATATTATCTCAGATGGCCTGATGGATGCGTGCGCCCTAAATTATCTGGACAAACACGATTCATTGAACAAAACCGCCGATGCTTTAACCCGTAAAGGCATTGACGTGGTGTGCGCACAAAACCTTCATCGGACAGAATAAATTCCTTATACTAAACACGATTTGGGACGATGACATATCGTCCCAAACAGTAAGAAGATAATAAACAGGAGTCATTGATGATACCCCAACAAATGAACGAACATCTGAAAAAATGTCTTGGCGAATCAGTGCTGAAAAACCGTACACGCAACGTTGGCGGCCTATGTTACCTGGAATTGTATTACACGGATGACCATCTGCTCTCCCAACTGGGGATTACACGCGACAGCCTGGGCCCGCACATGGTGGCCTGTATATGGGATGAAACTTCGCCCGTGCCCATTGGCGGCTATGTGGTGGTGGATAACCTGAGTATGGGTGCGCCGTCAATGGGAGGCACTCGTATGCTGGCCGATATCACTCCTGCGGATATCCATAATCTTGCCAGGGGCATGACGTTGAAAAACGGAGCCGCCGACCTTCCTTACGGCGGAGGCAAATCCGGAATTGTTGCCGATCCCGGCCATAGCCCGGAGCAACACACGCAAATCGTGCGCGGCTTTGCCCGTCTGATAAAACGCTACAGCAATATTTATGTTCCCGGCCCCGATGTAGGCACCAATGATGCTGATATGCGCACTATCGCTGCTGAAAACGGTATTGATAGCGCTGTAAGCAAACCGGCGGATATGGGCGGAAATCGAATTGATGAACTTGGAGGCGCCGCGGGCGGTGTGGTGATTGCCTTGCAAACCTTGTTGAAAATTATGCCCAGGCTAAAAGTCCTGCCCCAATTTGCCAATCTTCAAATCCCCAACCCCGAAGAACTGACAGTTCTTATCCAGGGATTTGGAGCAGTTGGTGCTCACGCGGCCCGTATCATGAAGCAAAGGTTGCCTGAAGCGAGCGTAGTGGGCATCAGCGACCTGGAAGGATATTTGTACGATGAATCCGGATTGCCGGTAGAGCCTTTGTTTGAGTTATGGCAAAACAATGGGCTTGTTTCCACCTCTTATTACAAAAATCATGTTGCTCCCGGCGGACACAAGTTCAGCAGTAAATTTTCCAGCCATGCCGACAATCTGCTGCGTGAAAATGCATTTTGCATGGTACCGGCCGCAGCCGTATTCGACTACCTGGATGTAACTCCTTCCGGCCAAGCATCCATGACTGTAGATCGCATGGGACAGTGGTCTCTTATTGTTGAAGGGGCCAATACCTATTCTCCTGACCCTAACCGTAAAGCTGTACGTATGCGCATGGAACAGGAAGTTTATCGGCGCAAAGGCGTGATGATCGCCAATGACTACCTTGTCAATTCCGGAGGTGTAATCTTTGCCGCCCAGGAACACATTGTTCCTACACCGTCCGAGCTTCAAATCCCTGAAAATATGCTCGGCGATGAAAAAGCCGTGGAATCCTGGCTTAAAAAGAACGAAGATGCGTTTGCCGAGCTGTCCGCCAAACGTTTGGCCGCCGGTGAAGATTATCGGGAAAAAGTTATCCGCCGCAACATGGTCGAATTGGTGGATCTTTTAGCATCCGATGCCGATATGCTGCCCTGTAAGGCCGCCGAACGTATCAGCCTTCAACGGCTCAGCAAAAAGGAAAACGAACGCACCGCCAAAGATATCATGGAGCCAATTCCCGTGGCGGGCGCTCAAGACACCATCCAGTATGCGGCCTCGCTTATTATCGAAACCCGAAGCCACATTGTGGCTGTTCAATCCCCGGAAAACATGGTAGTGGGCATTATCACCTCATGGGATATTACTAAAGCCATTGCCAAGGGGATAAACGCGGATGCTTGCTTGCAGAGCATTATGACCACCAAGGTTATTTCATCTAATCCAAATCAGCGTATTTTGGAAATTGTACGAGAGCTGCAACAACACAAAATATCGGAAGTTCCGGTTATCGATGATAAAGGCCAGGCCGTAGGAAAAGTGGGTTCAGATCTTTTGGCAGCCCGGTTATTGCTGCCTATTTTACAAGCGCAGGAACCAGCCTAAGGCGATTTCTGTTAAAGAATATACCATCTTGTATGTCTTTTTTCCCGTCTTCTGCGTTATGCCAAAGCCCGAATACGTTAAGTATGCAAACTGATCAGCAAAACTTTGGCGCGCCTTGAATACGAAAAAAAATCCTGCTCAATCTGGTAT
>JAAERL010001055.1 GCA_024230435.1 Desulfobacteraceae bacterium | reverse complement strand
GCAACGTACAGTAGGTATATAATACATATGGGACATTGCATACGTTCAAAGGCTTGACTCGTCCTTTTTCTTGTCCAAACGGACGTAATGTCAATTCTGACTCTTCATTTTGGTTCCTTTGGCAAACCGGTCTATCCGATCGGTTCCCCGATGACTCCTGCGGATCCAAAAAGTTGTTCCAACGCTAAATTGGGCCAATTTGGTTCGACTATTCTCCTCTAACGGGCAATTCCCCACAAAATCTACCGTTAAAGTGACGGTAGCCTTCTCATCCCGCTGTCCAGCGATAGCAAGCAATACAGGATCTTTGTTATATTTGCGGGAACAGTTGCTACTTGACAGTCCTGCTAGTTCTCCTTTTTCCCGCATTGTCCAATCTGAAAATTTTTGGGGATATGGCCACACTGTACATATTCCAACACTGTTGGACTCAAGGCTTAATGCATAATATTAATCCCTGGTTGGAGTGTCTGAAAAACAGAGGAACAGTTCCTCGCGGATGTGTCTCAGCTCATTTTTCCTAAACTTTGGAGGCCTTTGTAAGGTAAGGATCTGTTACTTGGTTCGTTTGATCTCAATTTGCATTACCAACGGTTAAGTTAAAGTAAGTTTTGAACTTGTTGTGTTAGCACAAGCTAGCATTATCCTTGTTGGCAGTATAAAATCTATTTGATACTTAAAATATTGTGTATAATAACTCCTTGGTTGTTCTTAATTTACATTGGATACAGTTAAGTTG
>JAAERL010001054.1 GCA_024230435.1 Desulfobacteraceae bacterium | reverse complement strand
TTCGATTTTTTTTCGTATTCAAGGCGCGCCAAAGTTTTGCTGATCAGTTTGCATACTTAACGTATTCGCACCTTTGGCATAACGCACAAGACGGGAAAAAAGACATACAAGATGGTATATTCTTTAACACAAATCGCCTAACAACCCGATTTTCAAAACACCTATACGGTGAAAGAACGAGTGAACAAATCCTTGATTGCTTGTTTGCCTGCTTCGGTCAGGTTGCGGGTGCCCGTGCCCACGAATGTCTGGTGCTCCACTTTGGGCTGGTCTTTCACCCAGCTATTATCCTTCCAGGTAAACCATTGGTTGTGATCCTGATCGAAAACGCTCAGCGGCCGGTTGAACAGCTTGCCCAACTCAACCGCCCAGCCGGTGCCTCCCTTGACTGTACGATCCGGCTGAATCCAACCTACCGCAAATACCTGCAGCCCGCTGTTGACCATATGGAAAATCGTCTGAAAAACCTTGCGGATTTTATTTGTTAGGGAATATTTGCGGTTCATGCGAATGGAGACGATCTCCATGCTGATGTCACCCTTCTTCAAATCCTCGGGTGAGAGAATGGTCAGGCCTTGTTCCCTTACGGGCTGGTGCCCTTCGAATGAGTAGTTGACTTCATGTATGCCAAATTGTTCCGCCTGACGGCCAAATTCGGCCTCCGTGCCCCTGTGTCCGCCACTGTATAATGTAAACTGATCTGAACTGGTCATTATGTTTCTCCTCTATGCAGTTATTTAAAATTGTATTGCAGTTAGGCGATTTGCAGTTAAAGAATATACCATCTTGTATGTCTTTTTTCCCGTCTTCTGCGTTATGCCAAAGCCCGAATACGTTAAGTATGCAAACTTTGGCACGCCTTGAATACGAAAAAAAATCCTGCTCAATCTGGTAT